>NC_008758.1 GCF_000015505.1 Polaromonas naphthalenivorans CJ2
ATTGTTTTATTCCATTTTTTCTTTAAAGTAAAAAATGCTCTTATGCTACTGTTATTGGTAGATTGATCCGGTAATTTTAAAGTGTTATTTGTGTGCAAGTGGTAATCCGTTATTTGCAAAAAACGGTAACGCATGATGCGCATCGTCATAGATTTCGTCATTGGTTTGGGTGCAAATTCTCCCAAGAGGAAAAGAGGTTGGCGGGGGACAAATACCTGGGAACCGGGTAAAAAAGGATCGGTTTGATTGTTTCGAAGAAATGACATCAAATTGTGCAAAGAACACAATAAGTCTTGCAGAAAACACAATAAGTCTTGCAGAAAACACAATAAATTTTGCAAACAATGCAATTTGATCGTTTTTAGAACGAAATTCCCCATTTTGAAAAAGGAGAATGGTTGATGCTATTGATTGTAGTAACTTTTTTGGCGGGGGCGACTTGGGGGCCCCAAGTTTCGATGCAGGCCATGCCGAATCCAGTTGCCTGCATGGCCGCCATGAACGCCGTCGCTCAAACCATTGGAGCCAGTGCAAAATCAAATTTAAATACTGAATTATTAATCCAAAATGACGGCACCAAGGGGCTAAAAATAACCTCTGGAGTTAATCAACGGATAATGGCAAGCCTTGCTTGCAAGTGATCGGTCAAGAAAATGTGGCTATTCATGGTAGACCGGTACTGACCGGGCTGTGATGCCCATAGAGATTATTCCAGAATGGATAAGTGTTTTTTCTCGAGATCAATCATTCTGGCAATCACACAAAAAATCCTCTACGGGTAACCTTCACCGCTTGTCACTGCCATCCGCACTTGACCGACAATTCACGACCACCGCCTGAAAAAATGAATTGACCAACCCCCGCAGCCTCATCCACGCACTGCATGTGCACTGGGACACCATCGAACGCCTGGTGGTGCTGGGGCGCGACTTTCCGTCGTTCGATCCCGCGCAGATCGCTGACATCATTCGCCGTCATTCCCCCGGAAAAAGCCTGGACGATTGCGAAGCAGCGTTGCGGCAGATGGCTTCATACGAGTTGCTGCAGGTCATGCCGCGCGGATCGGCCCTGCAGATCAACCCCCTGGTGCTCGAGTTCGTTCGCGGCCTGACCCGCGAGCACGAACTCGGCCTGTCGGCGGTCCTCAAGGCGCGCGTGGACGCCATCCGCAGCGCCACCGGCAAGCTGACCGAAGCCCTGCAGTCGCGGGACTCGGACCAGCTCCGGCAAGCGGCCGCCCAGCTGGCCGAACTCTTTCGCCAGATCGGCCGGCAGCTGGACCAGGACCGGCATGCGATTCTCGAGCTCACCGAACGCGCCAAGTCCAAGGATGCCAATTTGCCCATCGGCCGGCGCTACAGCGAGGTGCTAGCTGCCTTTGACGACTATGTCGCGCCAATGGCCGAGATGATGGACAGCGGCCCTGCGGGCACGTTCTACCGCCACCTGGAAGACGCCGAGCATGCCCTGGACCATGCGGTCGAGACGCTGACCGCCCAGGGCGCGCTGTACACCCAGCGTTTGTCGATGCGACAGGTGGCCTTTCAAGCCAAGGAACTGCGCCGGCTGGGCCGGGAGGTGCTCAAGCACTGCAGCGACACGCTGCTACCCCTGCGGGAAGAAATCCGCCAGCACAATGCCCTGTCGACGGCCATCAGCCAGTTGCTCGGCCGGGTGCGCAAGCGCGGCCTGAATGCCACGCTCGGCGCGGCCGATCTGCCGGTGTGGCGCCGGGACATGCCGCGCCGCGTGACGGTGGGCGATGAAGTGCTAAGCATCATGGCCCAGGCGCTGCATTTCGAGCCCGCCACACTGGCTTTTCCCGAGGAGCGCGAAGACGGCGCGGCTGCCCCGATGGAGCGCGTGGACGAAGCAGCGGTCTTGCGACGCTTGCGCCAGGACCTGCCGGTGAGCAGCCTGCTGCAATGGCTCCACCAGCACTTTGCCAAGCTGAGCGACGGCACGCTGTTGCGGCTCTACCACCAGCTGATCGAGCTACGCGAGTGGGACGTCACTGCGGCCGACACCCCCGTGGTCCAGCGCCTGCACACCCTGCGCGTGCGCCACCACCCGCACGCGCTCAGCCGCGCAGGTGCAACTGCTGCGACGGCTGCGACTGCGCCAACGCCTCCCCTAACGTCTTCACATCAGGCCTAGACATGACAGCCCCCTTGTATTTGCACAAGCTGCCGCTGCTCGGCGACCTGTTCGCTTTTTTGAACAGCGGCAAGCACCTGAACCGGATGGCCGAGCCGCAGCTGTGGGCTGAGCTCGAGCGTGAACAGGACGCTTACCAGCGGCTTTTCGTCAGCCTGGGTTCCGCGCTGCGCATCGATGCGCGAGGCTTTGCCTGGTTTCATGTGGACGACGCCAGCAGCAACGTTTCCAAGACCACGCGCCAGCTGGCACTCCTGTTCATGCTGATCTTCGAGTTCCAAGCCGACCTCGGGCTTCACCTAGGGCGCTTCACGGACTGGCTGGTGGACGGCGCTTTGCTCGACGCGCTGCTGGAGAAAAACCGCCTGCTGCTCGAAGCCGAAGGCCTGGGCGAACGGGAGCAGCTCGAGCCGCTGCTGCGCACGGCGAGCAACTACGGGTTCGCTACGAGCGAAGGGAGCAGCGGCTGGCGCATCCTGCCGGCGGTGTTCCGATATCTTGACCGCTTTGAGGCGCTGACGCGCACAGCCAGCCAAAATGAAGAAGTCATCCCACAACCACCTGCCACCAAGGAGGTGGCATGATTCCCTACGGTTTTCAGCGCCTGGCCTTGCTCAACAGCGCCGGGTACCGGCGTGCCGAGGTGCCCCTGGATGCCTCGGTCTCGCTGATCGCGCCGAACAACACCGGCAAGACCAGCCTGATCAACGCCCTGCAGTTCCTGCTGATCGTTGACAAGCGGCGCATGGACTTTGGCGCCCATGACGTGGACACCAGCCGGCGCTTTTATTTCCCGAACAACGGGGCGTTCATCCTGCTGGAGGTCGCCCTTCCCACGACGGGCACCGTGGTGCTGGGCTGCGTGGGCAAGGGCGTGAGCCACGACTACGAATACTTTGCCTACAAGGGCGAGCTGAAGCTGGACGACTACCGCTTGGCCGATGGCACCCAGCTCCAGCAGCCGCAGCTCAAGAGCCACATGGCCCGTCTGGGCAAACTGGTGTTCAGCTACACATCCACGGAGTTTTCCAGTGCGCTGTACGGCACGCGCCGCCGGGGCCCGGACCAGGAGCCGGACATCACGGTGTTCAAGCTCGAGCATGCCAGCCACGCCGAGTCGTTCCAGCGGGTGCTCACGCGCACGCTGCGGCTGGACAAGCTGCGCTCCGGCGATGTCAAGGACTATTTGCTCGCCATCTTTCGCCGCGACCTGCCCGACTCGAGCATTGACTTCAAGGCCGAATGGGACAAGGCCTTTGCCGAGGTCAACGCCGACCGGGCGCAGTACCTGGCCACGCTCGGGCAGCGCGCCAGCATCGGCATGATGGAGCGCCAGCAGGTCAAGCGCCTGGAGCTGCGCGGCAAGCTGCTGTGCTTTCGCCCCCTGATCGACCAGCAGCTGCAGGCGTGGGAGGGCCATTTCCACTCCCGGGGCGAGGCGCTGCGAAGCGCACTGAGGGATGTCGAAGCCCAGCAGGACAACATGCAGCTCGCTGACCGGGCGTTGAACGACCAGCAAAGTGCATCGGCCCGCCAGCGCCAGCAGTTGCTCGCCGAGCAGCTTCGGCAAGAAACGCTGGAAACGGAGTTCACGCTGATTGCCTGCCGCGCGCTCCTGGAGGAGGATCTCGCTGGGGACCGCAGCCGCCTGGAGCAGCAAACGGCGCTGGTGCAAAACGCGGGCAGCCGCGGCAGCGACGCCATTGGCCGGGACATCACTGCAGCGCAGACGGAACGCCAGCAACTCCAGCGTGAACTGGCCACGCTGGGCGACAACCTGTACCTGCACCTAGCGTCCCTCTTGAACCCGCCACAACTCGACACCCTCAACCGCCTGCTGAGCCAGCAGGTGATGACGCTGGCGCCCCATGACTTCACGCTGGATGCTGCCGAACTCCAGCGCTGGCTGGACCGTGAACAGGCGGCCCATCCCGGGATGGCGTCGCTGACCGGCTTGAAGTTTTCGCTGCAGGGGCTCGCGCCGCAGCATGCCCAGCGTTCGCAGTCCGAGATCGAGAAGCGGCTCGCTGATCTGGCCCAGCAGCTGGAGGCGCTGGCGCAGCAGGCTCAGGCGGCCCGGGACCTGGACGCGGCACGCCAGAAGAAAAGCCAACTGGACGCGTCGGTGCGGCAGATCGAAGCGCAGATCGGACGGTTCGATGAACTGCAGCGTCTCCAAGCCGGCCAGGCGGCACGCTTGGGCCAGCTCGCCGAGCTCACGGACGCGTTGTCGGCATTGGCGCTCAAGCTGGACAGTTCCCTGGCCGCTGCCAAGGCCTTGCGCAAGCAGGCGGAGGATCTGCAAGTGGAACTCAACACGCTGAGCGCCGATCACACCACCATCTGCCGGCTGCGCGAGGGCCGGCGCGACGATGCCCGGATGTTCGACGGCCTGGCGGACTTGCCGCACCATATCTGGCTGGGCACCCGCCAGGTGGACCTGGCCGGCTTGTCCGAAGCGCTGACCTCTTACCACCGCGACTGCACGGAACTGGTTCAGCTCGACCGTGACCTCGAGATGCGGCTGGCGCAGCTTCATGGGGGCGGGCTGACCAAGTTCGAGTTTGCCGGCGGCAGTGAAAGCGAGATCGGCCGCATCATCGAGTTCGCCGCGCACCTAGCCCAGGAGGAGCAGGCGCTCGATCGCAAATCGCGCAGCGCGGTGGTGAACGTCACAGCCTGCTTGCGCGAGCTGCGCGATGGCCTGCGCACGTTCAAGAGCAAGATGCGCGACTTCAACCGCCTGATCAACCGGCGCCAGCTGTCCGACCTGAAAGTGTTCAGGATCGAGCCGGTCGATGAAACTCCGATGGTCGAGGCCGTCGAGCAGCTCATCAGCACGGCCGAGAAGGCCGAAAGCGGCGAAACCTTCGAGCTGTTCAACCACGCCAGCGTGCTCGATGACGCCGCGCTCAACCGTGCCAAGACCCTCTTGATTCGCGAAGGCGAGGCGCGCGGCTGCCTGCGTGTCGAGCATTTCTTTCGCCTGGAATTCATCGTCGGCAAGGCCGGACACAAGGAGGAATCGTTTTCGGACATCGACAGCGCCGCGTCCAACGGCACCGTGCTCATGGCCAAGCTGGTCACGGGTCTGGCGCTGCTGCACCTGATGCAGGACAAACGCCACAACGTGCAGGCGGTGTGCTACCTGGACGAGGCCTCGGCGCTGGATCCGCGCAACCAGCGCAGCCTGATCGAGACCGCGCACGAGTTTGGGTATGCCCTGATATTCGCCTCCCCTGCCCCGCTGGTCACGGCGCGCTACTGCGTGCCCATCACCAGCAGCGCGGGCTTCAACCACATCAGCCGCAAGAGCTGGCAGATACTCGAGCCGCTGGAAGCGCTGGAGGAGGCAGCATGGGTTCCAGGCACAGCGGTGCCGCTGGCCCATGATGCCGCTTCCGAGCAGGCGTGGACATGAGCCGGGCCTTGGCGGCGGCGCTGGCCAGGCTGCTCGAAGGCGCTGCCAACCCTTTGCAAGCCCAGGCCTGCCAGGCCAGCGCGTTCACGGCGTTGCAGCGCCGCGCGCTCGATGACCTGGCGCGCAGCACGGGCGCGCTGCGGCTCAAGCCCGAAGGCCGGGGCAGCGTGTATGAGGTCATCAGCGTGGAGATGCTGACCACCCATCTTCGCGCCCTGCGTCCTCAGCAAGCCAGCGAGATCGACCCCGCCCTTCCCCGGCGCGCGGCCAACATCGCCCAGTCGCGCAGCAGCAAGGGCCGCTCGCACGGGCACGCGCTGCATTACCTGCTGGTCAAGTCGATCACGGATGGCGTGATCTGGCGTGGCAAGTCGCCGGAGGCGGAGGAAAAACAGGAAACCCAACAGCGGCATGACCGCGCTTTTGACCTGTCGCAGGCGACCGGTACGGCCGGCGCAGGGGTCCTGGCGATCACCGAAGACGACGATTGGCGCTCGGACCAGCCGCTCTGGCTGGTGGAGAACCAGGCCTTGTTTGACCGCCTGGACTGGCTGCCTCCTGGTGCCCAGGGCACGGTGGCGTATTACGCGGGTCAGCTCCCTAGCCGGCTGCTCAAGTGGCTGGCCTGCCGGCCCCGGGCCCCAGAGGTGATCGTGTTTCCAGACTACGACGGCGTTGGACTCCTCAACTACGCCAGGGTGCTGGAGGTTTCCGCCAGTCCCACACGCTTTTGGCTGATGCCCGACTGGGCAAGGCTGTTGACAACCTATGGCAGCCATGCGGTGTGGCGCAATACACAGAGTGATTTTGAAGCGGCTGTAGCACGCCTTGAAGCAGTACAGGCACCGCAGGAAGTGATGGAGATGTGCGCGGCACTCCGCGCCCAGGGCTTGGCGCTTGAGCATGAATCGGTGTGGCTCAGCCCAAGCGAGCCCGGCTCCCATTGAATGGGGCGTTTTCAACGGCAAGGGCCAGAGATGCATTTGCAGTGTTTTGCAACTAGCACCGGCATGCATGACGCGAATGATCATTTGTGCGCTTTCTTTCCCTGAATGCAGATCTCCCCCTCAATCGAATCCCAGTCCTGGAAGCAGGAGAACGCTGCGTGGGAAGCTTTGACAGGAAAACACTGCTCGAAATCCATCAAAAAGTGGCGACATGATGGCAAAAATCGATCCGGACGCAAAATCAAAACCCAGCACTGGCGTGGCTTTTCAGCCGGTTTTCCTACTTCTATGTTTCTAGTGTTTCTACAGTTCCAGAGTTCCATGATTCTATGAACACAGGTAATTGGCAACAAAGTCAGTCGCCTTGGCAAAGACAGGCAACTTAAGACAAAGAAATTCAAATTTTCCCAAGAGGTGAAGAAAGTGGCGGAGGAAAGACATTGGGGACAGAAAGAAAAGCCAGTGCACTATGTTCGAAGATCAATTTCCCCATTACAAAGTTTGTTTTTGATTCAAACATCCATTTCAGTCGATAACACAAATACAAAAGAGCGAAAAGGCTTCCCAAAACACGCCGGGAGGAACGAATTGAGACTAAACACAGGGTAAAGAATGAGAAAATCAATCAGTCGAAAAATAATGTCCAAAAAAATTGGAAACCGGAAAGAATTCTATGCAGACAGGCGTCAAGAAAAAAACCACCGCAGCTTCGTCCAAGAAACCTAAAAAAGGAGCCGGCTTTTATCAAATGAATATTGATGAATTTAAGAAAGCATCTTGTTTTGGCCATGAAGCGGCGGCAGCTTACATTGTTCTGTGCGGCGGCGTCGATTCTAAAAAAAGCGATACAGCCCGGATAAGTACGCACGGGTGTTTGAGTGTTTCAAAAAGAGTAGGAATTACAGAAACTCGTGCCGAGCGTGCAATAAATGCTCTTTTAAAACAAAATTTGATCAGGAAGCATGAAAGCAAACAGATAAAGAGAACTCATGTTCCAGGTGAGCCCACTTATTACATAAATGATGATCACGTTTCGAGCGATGTAGCCATTTCACAGGAATTCTTGCATTCGTCAGAGAGAATGGAAAACAGTAAGGACTTCTCTTGTTCAAAACAGTCATTGGCATATTTTTGTGAAAACGCTTTAGAAGGGGATGATATACCCCACGCTAATGCAGTGGTTGACGCCCTGACACTGTTTTTTGCGCTTCATCAAAAACAGGATTTTGATCTATTTGCCGGGGTAGACCCGCAAGCTGCCAGTGCAACATTTCGGCCTATCAATAATGGAGAAGGTTGGGACTATTCTTGCCACCTGATGCCGATGGAAGGAAATACAAGCTGGAAATTTTTCTCAATGATCCAAGAAGGTGACATTCAGTTCAGCAAAGATTTTTTAGAACAAACTTTTAAAGGCTTACCCGTGTGGGAGGGATGCCCCTCAGATGAGAAAAGAGGTTTGCATGCCATCGAACAATTGAAAAAAGCATCTTTGGTTTATAACTCCATTGTTTTGTGGAAGTCAAATCCATTGGCAGGTAAAAGCGCCACGCCCATTGATCCAATTTACACCCTCTACGTGGCTTCGAAGCGGAATGATAAAAATGAGCTGATGCTGCAACACTCTATCCACGATGCATGGTTGAAATCTAATACGCTTGTGAAAGAAGTTGCTTTTCCAGTTTCCGGCAATATCAGGCCCAAACCGGTATGGACAAATTCCAGCATTTATACCTATGTGCTCGATGGTCATTCCAAATTTGGAAATGAAATGTTGCTTTCGCAGTTCAGGGTTGCGCGTTGGGCGGCCGATGGGAAGATGAATGATTTATTAAAAGCAGACCGAATTAGAACCGAAAAATGGGAGACGAAACTAAAAGCCGCTGCTGTGGTCAGCATTCAGGCTGCTTTGTGTTAAATACTTTGTTGACTTAAAACTATCGTATTGAATGTTTAAAAAGTCATTGATAAAACTTATTGGCTAGATCGGTATTTAACATACATGTCTGTCGTTTTTGAACGTCGATGAATATGTGGTTCCATTTTTGTTTAGGTTGATTCAAGGATATTGCAGAGCCAGCCGGGACTTCCCAGAAAGCAGGGTCGCTGCAACGAGCGCGTTCTATGAAAAATGGCATAGCGCAAAAAGTATAGGAAACGATCACGAATCGAAGGTGTGAATTGTTTGAAATCAACAGCTTGCGCAGGTTTTTGCGATGCTAACCGTTATGCAAAAAAGTTCGAGCTTTTGTCATGGTGAACAGTTCCGGGTGAGCCACTGCCCCCGCTTGACCCCTACTGGCCACACACTTTTCAGGGTGACGCTGCATGAAAACATAGAACGTAAGCGGCTGGGCATCCCATCTTGAAGGAGTGCGAATAGGTTGAGATAGTGTGCGCGATGAACATCATGCACACCATGGCGAGCCAGACTCGCATCACCCAGGTCCCCAAGCGCCGGTTCTACAGCCCTGAGCTCAAGCGGCAGGTGGTCCAAACCTGCGCGCAGCCTGGCGCGTCCATTGCTGCCGTAGCGCTGCAACACGGCATCAATGCCAACATCGTGCACCGCTGGATACGTGAGCATCGCCAGGAAATGCTGGTCGTTCAGCCACAGGCGTTTGTGCCGGTCACTTTGAGCACGGAGCCCGAACCCGTTGCCACCCAACCTGTGGCGGTGGTCAGGCCAGAGATCCGCATGGAATTGCGGCGCGGCGCCTCCTCGGTGACGGTGATGTGGCCGAGCGAGCTGGCAAGCGATTGCGGCGCCTGGCTGCGCGAGTGGTTGAGATGATCCGCATCGACGCGCTGTGGCTGGCCACCACCCCGATAGACATGCGCATGGGAACGGAACGCCTGCTTGCACGGGTGGTACAGGTGTTCGGGGCGGCCCAGGCCCATCATGGATACCTCTTTGCTAACGCCCGTGGCAACCGCATGAAGCTGCTGCTGCACGATGGCTTTGGCATGTGGTGTGCGGCCCGGCGGCTCAACCAAGGCGGGTTTGAATGGCCGCGCGGCGCTGCCGACATGGCCCCCTCACTCACGCTGACAAAGCAGCAATTCGATGCCCTGGTGCTGGGACTTCCGTGGAGCCGGCTGGAACAAATGCAGTCGATTACGCGGGTGTAGAAACTATCCTTTGGCGCTGTAAAAAGGGCAATTGGAGAATGCACTGATTCTCTTTTTGTGTGGATTTTGCACAATCCAGACATGCTCCGCGTCGACCAACTCAGCGCCCAGGACTTTGTCGGTCTGAGTCCCGGTGCCGCTGCCGAATTGGCCGCCCGCGTGCTGGCACACGTTGGCGAGCAGAGCCGGCAAATTGAATCCCAGGCCCAGGCCATCGAGTTCAGGGATGCCAAGATCGCCAGCATCACCTTTGAGCTGCGCCGCCTCAAGGCCCGGCAGTTTGCGGCCAGGACCGAACGCATGAATGCCGAACAGCGCCAGCTGTTTGAAGAAACGATGGCGGCCGACCAGGCGGATCTTGAAGCCCAGCTCGCAGCGCTGAAGGCAGCATTCAAAGTGCCGGGCAATGCTCCAGACACCGACACGCCTCGCAAGCCCAAACGCCAAGCCTTGCCCGAGCACCTCAAACGGGTGGACCACCACCATGAGCCAGAGAACACGACCTGTGACTGCGGCCAGGCCATGGTGCGTATCGGCGAAGACGTGAGCGAACGCCTGGACATCATTCCAGCCGAATTCTTCGTGCACCGCCACATCCGCGGCAAGTGGGCCTGCAGGTGCTGCCAGACCCTGGTGCAAGAACCGGTGGAGCCGCACATCATTGACAAGGGCATGCCCACGGCCGGTCTGGTGGCGCACACCACCGTGAGCCGCTTCGTTGACCACATTCCGTATTACCGCCAGGAACAAATCAACGCCCGCTCCGGCGTTCATACACCTCGCTCCACGCTGGCGTCGTGGTCTGGCCAGGCAGGCGCAGCTTTGGTGCCCCTGTATGCGGCGCACCGGGAGTTTGTTCTCAGCTGCGCAGTGGTGCACGCCGACGAGACGCCGGTGGCCATGCTGGACCCCGGCGCGGGCAAGACCAAACGGGCCTACGTCTGGGCTTATGCTCGAAGCGGCTTTGATGTCTCACCCGGCGTGGTGTATGAATTTTGCCTGGGCAGAGGGGCCAAATACCCGCTGGAATTCCTCAAGGGCTGGTCGGGCACGCTGGTCTCCGACGGGTACGGGGTGTACGAGCAGGTCCTCAAGCAGGAAACCCGCATCGGCGCAGCTTGTTTCGCACACGCACGTCGAAAGTTTGATGAACTGGTCAAGGACCGCTTGAGTCCGGTAGGCACGCAGGCCATCCAGCGCATGGCAGCGCTATACAAAATCGAACGCCAGGTCAAAAACTTCTCGCCTGAAGATCGGCAGGCCATCAGGCAATCGAGCGCCAAGCCGCTTTGCCAGGATCTGCACGCCTGGTTGAAGCTGGAGCGCCAACGAGTGCCCGAGGGCAGCGCCACGGCCAAGGCGATTGATTACAGCCTGAACCGCTGGGAAGCGCTGACAACTTACCTGGCCGATGGCAACGTCCAGATTGATAACAACCATCTTGAGAATTTGATTCGGCCATGGGCAATGGGACGCCGGGCATGGCTGTTCGCAGGCAGTGAGCTGGCCGGCCAACGTGCTGCTGTCGTGATGAGCTTGCTGCAGTCGGCAAAGTTACATGGCCATGACCCATGGGCTTATTTAAAGGACGTGCTGACGAGGCTGCCTGGCCACATGAACTCTCGCATCGACGAACTGCTGCCACACCGCTGGCAACCGCAATCCTGAATCGGCGGCACGGTCAAGGTGCCGTGCCAAGACGCTTACCATAGAACTTCTTGTCATACCGGTTGAATTCACCCGGCGGTGACACTGCTCGATGAAAGCCATAGGTTTCAGTGTTCAGTGGCGCCCACCCCTTGCTTGTCTCTCATGGTGCGTATGCCAGCGCACTCACTCGACGCCCAGTGCCTTGAACACCGCATCTACCGGGTCCGAGTAAAAGCTGGTCTGAAACTTGGCAAACAGTTCGCCCGGCATGGACAGCAGGTTGATCACGCTTTACATGGGCAGCAAGATGCGCTTGGCACCTGCATAAAGGCCACTTGCATGCTTTGGGCCAAGTTGCGCACCTGCACCAGGATGGCGCCCAAGCTCATGTCGCCCATAATCTCGCCAGCTGCGACAGCACCGGTTTGGCCAGCGCGGCCGGGCAAAGGGCGATAAAAACTCGTCAGCGTTTGCGACACCCCGGTGTTTTTCAGCTCGACCAGGTGGTCATGAAAGTCGCGCTCCCGACTTGATCGAAGCATCCACGCGCGGAGAATTGGCCTTGAAGTAGTCAAATGCCACCCGCATCGCTTCACGCGGCTCCAAATAGAAAGCAGAGCGCCTCTTCACGAAGCGTATCAACTCTGGTTGTTGTGACTTGCCTCTCGGGCAATGCATGGAGGCCCAACCTCTTCTTTGGCCCGCCAACTTCACCTCCTGGGAATGTTTTCTCCCGTGCACCGTAAGCACCCGGGGTGCACCTTGACGCCAGCGTCATGGGTGCGGCCATGGGTCTATTCTCAGCAGGCTGCCAGCGATGGGGGTTGCACCACTGCAATCTGTCTGTTCTTGTGGGTGGGCAAGCGAGTCAGCACGTCTTTCAGATAAGCATACAGGTCATGCCCGTTGAGATTGACTGACTGGATGAAATTTATGATGGCAGCTGTGCGCTGGCCATCTCGCACGCAGAGAGTCGGCAATCTGCAAATTGCCTGGCTTATGGAAGGATTTCCATAACGGCTCGAAATGGCTGTTCGCCGGTTCACTGTACGTTGACAAGCAGTGCTGTTGCAGTGATAAGCTCAATTCAGTCGGCACACTTAAACGGACAACCTGCTGTGCCGACTGTTTGAGCGAGAGCACAGGTGCGCGTCATGCGCGACCTCACCACTCCATTCCATTCACCAACAACTTGGCCGAGCGCGCTATTTCGTTTGTCCAAGGTCAAGTAGAGAATTTCAGCCTACTTTCTTACCTTGGCGGTACTGCAAATTTCTGTGCAATCTGCTCTTATTTGGTCACCTTGCCCAAACACGGCTTTGGCATGCTTCACATCATTCGCGCCATCTTCTCAGAATACATCGTGGCGGTCGTGTAGGACTGAACAGTCACAAATCTTCATACTGAACGATTCTAAATGAAGCTCAGATGAGCCACAATGTAGCTACATTAATTATTGAGCATACGCCATGGCGAGTACCGATATTGTCCGTGCCAGAATCGATGGGCATGTCAAGGAAGAAGCTTCCACCGTCTTGGCCCAGATGGGTCTGTCAGTGTCTGACGCCATTCGCATGCTTTTAACCCGAATTGCTACCGATAAGGCCCTGCCGTTCGATGTGAATCGCCGCGGTTCTCAGCGCGTTTCAAAGAAGCCATGAGTGCGGGCATGTTCGCGCTGGATGGCGCTCGACCGGTATGGTGCTGCGCGTGATGGACCGCGCGCAGCAACTCAATTACGAAAAAGACTTTCGCATTGCCTTTTTAGAGGCCAAGGGCGACGGCTTTCAACACCTGTTCGAAAAACTCATGTCGAAGGCCTACCCCAACGACTTTCTCGCGTGTCGTCCCTGGGGCAATGTCGGAGACCGCAAGAATGACGGTTATCTGCCTTCAGCGCGAACCCTATTTCAACTCTATGCCCCGAACGACTTGAAGGCCTCGGAAGCCATCAAAAAGATAAGAGAGGATTTTGCAGGTGCCAAAGACCATTGGGAACAGCATTTCGACCAGTGGACGTTCGTTCACAACGCTCAGGATGGACGCCTCGGACCCCATATCATCGAAACACTGGCTGAACTCGGGCAGCAAAACCCCCATATCAAAGTAGGCCACTGTGGCTACGAGGAAATGCTCGCGACGTTTCGCGAATTGAGCCTGCAGGATCTGGAATCCTGGTTTGGCCTTTCCTTGACCTTGGAAGCGAACGTCAACTTGGGTTACGACGACTTGGTTGCAGTGCTCAATCACATCAATGTTGCCCCTGCAATGGCGGTGAGCGAAGTAAAGGATGTCTCGCGCGGAAAAATAGAAGCCAACCTGCTGTCACAAGCCGTCGCTGATTTTCTGAAAATTGGGATGCAGAAGTCGCCGCTGGTCATGCAATTCTTCAATCACTGGAAAAATCCGACCTACGGCGAGCAGATCGCCCTGGCGTTCAAGAAGCAATACATTGCACTGAGGGACGCGACGCCTACACTTCATCCCGACGAAATCTTCGGCCGACTGGAAGCTTGGGCCGGTGGGTTAGCCAACACGACGCCGCGCCACAGGGCGGCAGTGCTGGCGGTGATGGCCTACCTGTTCGACAGGTGTGAGATTTTTGAAGATGCCCAAGGAGTGAGGTCCACATGATCCTGCCATCCAAGCATCTGCCGCAGGATCGCGCGCTTCTGACCGTGGGCGGCCACGTCCTGACGTTCCTGGCGCATCCCAAGACCGTCTCCGCGCTGTGGGAAGAATTGAATCGACCCACCGATGGCGTGACAGCGGCACTGCCCCGGCGCATCACCTACGATTGGTTTTTGCTCGCACTGGATCTTCTGTATGCGTTGGGGACCATAGAACTCGACAGCGGCTTAGTCACCAGGAGGACCGCGTGATCCATCGTATTTTCAGCACGCTGCCCAGCTTTAAGCAAATCGACAATTTCAAGCCCGGTCTGAACGTGTTGCTCGCCAAAAAGACTGAAGGTGCCAGCAGCAAGCAAACGCGCAACCGGGCGGGTAAATCCAGTTTTGTCGAGCTGGTGCATTTCCTGACGGGCTCGGAATCCGGTCCAGACTCCATTTTTCGCGCACCAGAGGTGGCCGAGCACACCTTCGGAATGGATTTCGATTTAGGGAATGCGCGCACTGTCGTGGAGCGCAGTGGCAGTGCCAAAGCCAAGATTTATGTGACCGCGCCTCCTGCAGGAAAAGTCAAAGTTTCAGCGACTGATTGGTGCTCGGAACTCGGCGAGAGCATGTTTGGCTTGGGCAGCCTTGAAGCCGCAGGCAGCAAACCCCCGTCGTTTCGTTCGTTGTTCGCCTATTTCGCGCGCCGACAAGCGAGCGGAGCCTTTATGACGCCGGAAAAGCAGGCCACCATGCAGGGAACAGGTGACATGCAGCTTGCGCTGATGTTCCTGCTCGGTCTGGACTGGCAGATCGCGCGCGATTGGCAAGGAGTCCGCGACCGTGAAAGCGTCTTGAAAGAACTCAAAAAGGCTGCAGGCACCGGTGCCTTCGGTTCGATCATTGGCAAAGCGGCGGACTTGCGTACACAACTGACCCTCCAGGAAGCCCGGCTCAAGAAACTCTACTCACAAATTGAGGGCTTCCAAGTGCTGCCAGAATACCGGGAGCTGGAAATCGAAAGCGCCAAACTCACACGCCAGCTCAATGAACTGGCCAATGCCAACACCATCGATTTCGCGGCCATCCGCGACTTGGGTGGCGCGCTGGCCTCGGAGATCCCACCCGAGCTGGAAGATCTGCAAGCGGTTTATCTGGAGGCAGGCGTCGCACTTCCAGGGCTGGTGAAACGTCGCTACGAGGACGTCAAGAGCTTTCATGAATCGGTAGTGCGAAATCGCAAAGACTATCTGTCCAGCGAACTCGAAGCAGCAAAACTACGCATCGATTTGCGCGACAGCCAAAAGGCCAAACTCGACCAGCGACGCGGCGAGATTCTGGGCATTCTCAAAAGCCATGGCGCGCTGGAACAGTTCCTGAAGCTTCAGGGAGAGCTGGGACGGCTTGAGTCCGAAGTGAAATCGTTGCAGCAGCGCTTCGAGTCCGCCGAGCAGCTCGAAGGAACAAAAAACGAATTGGAGATAGAGCGCAACCGCCTCACGATCCGCCTGCGGCGAGATTTTTCTGAGCAAAAGGAACGGCTGGCCGATGCCATCGTTGCCTTTGAGGAAACCTCGCAACGGTTGTACGAATCGGCCGGCAGCATGACGGTTGATGAAACTTCCAACGGTCCGATGTTTAAGTTCCCCATGCAGGGCGAGCGCAGCAAGGGCATCAAAAACATGCAGATTTTCTGCTTCGACATGATGCTCATGCGCTTGTGTGCTGAGCGCCAGAGAGGCCCTAAATTCCTGATTCACGACAGCCACCTGTTCGACGGAGTCGATGGTCGTCAGGTGATCAGCGCGCTGCGCCTTGGAGCGGAAATTTCAAAGGAATTGGGATTTCAGTACATCGTGACGATGAATGAAGACGACGCGTTCAAAGAAACCATTGAAGGCTTTGATCTCAATGACCATGTGCTTCTCACACACTTGACCGACGCCACCGACGATGGCGGGCTGTTTGGCATTCGATTCGGTTGAGAGGTGGCGTTTCCAACATCCTGGTTGATCGCTTGGCCAGTCTAGAGCCTCGGGCTTCATACCATCGCCAACCTCCGGCCTCCTTGTGATACATCCTTGAAGGCTTCCCGAAACCATCACCTACGCAAAATCGAACCCATACCGCGCACATGACTCTACGGCTCCGATCAAATCACGTTTTACGATGTCCAAAAAGATTTTTGATGCAGAAAAATTACGCAGTCGTTTATTTTTTCATGCACCTATAAGAATTTTTCAGCCGACTGTTGATGAGTTTTCGAAGCATTGATCTCGCAAATTTTCACAAAAACATAACGGCATCGAAAACTAAGCCATTTGCGAGACCGTTCAGAATTTCGCCGCCAAAATCTTGAACACTGCCAGAATTATCAACGGCAGTCCGAGGCGAAGGTCAAAACGCGGTACTTCGGTTATTCAAAATTTCTCGAATGGAGTCAATTGGCGGTTTCTTCCTGAGCATTCCGCCCTAGGAGTCTGGGCGCCAGAAAGATTTATACGGGCACGAATTGGTTGAAAGACTGCTCATGGGGTCTGGCCGATGGTGAACGTGTACGTCACCACCGTCGGCACAGTCTGCAAAGACCATTTCAATCAGACCCAAGTGCGTGATTTTGGCAATATTGGTCGGCGCATGGAACAGGAGCACCGGGGTAGCAGGCAGGAAACACCGGGCATTTATCCAGGTTCCGGTCTGTCAGTTAAAGTGTCTGAGCACAGTCCTCGCCCCAGCACCAGCCCAAAAGGCTTGTTCCCAGTTGCAGAAATTTTCTGCACCAACATCCGTTAAATTCCCTTGCGTCTGCAGTCACTAAGGAACAGCAGAGAACACATCCTGTCAAAATTTTAGGGAGTGCTGCCTCGGGTCTTAGCTGTTGGGCTTGTCGGCGACAAGACTTCCAGAACTTCGCCTGAAAGCTGAGTTTTCAGGCAAGGAGTGGATTGCAGCGATTCGAGTTGCTTCGGCCTTGCGCCCTTCGACATCGAATGCATCGCGCCGCTGTGGCGACTCAGAAAATCCACGGATCGCATCCTCCACAATCCGAAGCACCTCATCGCCCGTGAGGCCCGCAGCCTCAGCAACGCGCTGGACTTCGCCCCAAATCATATTGTCGTATGTCGGAACACTGGCCATCGCGGCCAGGACGTCTTTTTTCGCGGGCAAGCGCGTCACGTCGAGCAGGTCGTCTGCATTGATGGAATTACCGGTCTCCCAAACACCCGGAATCCACGCAAAATCCCCGAAGTTCACGTCATCCCGAACCACGGCAACGAGCTCACCTCCTGTCAGCGCCACCCCGGCTTCCACCCGGTATTCGCCCTCCTCTGGATCGTCCGATCGCATGTTTTTGTACACGATGCACATCGTTCCTCCGAGCGGAAACAGACGCTTGATCCACTTGGCCGCTAGGTCTTCAAGACCCGGCCCAACTGTCAAATAGAAACAATGGCGTGGATCAATTTCACCTTTGACGTTCAGCCCAATTTGCCGCAGGAAAGTCGGTGCGAATTTTTGGGGGAACGGCCGGCGACCCGCCAGGAAATTGCTCAGCACCGATTTGTTCAGCCCGACCTTTGCGCACAACTGCCCCATTTCTAAGGGGTGAAGTTCGCACAACTCTTTGATCTGCTCCCGATCAAGGTCCGCGATTGGTGAAACACGTCGCCCAGGTGAAATTTCGTTCATGTTGTTATTTTACATCACATTCCATTGAGTTTCGTTAATTTTCTGATGGGTGTTTGAAACGCATGATTTTGATTTACATTTAGTTCCATCGTATTTCAACAGTTTTCTAAAGGCAGGCAATGAAAATCAAAAACAAAAATTTCTCTAGATCAGCCCATGCATCCACCGGATCGAAGGCAAGGCTCCAACGCAGCCAGGCACACCGCGTTTCCGGGTGGCCAGAAGTGTTGAAAGTGGTTCGGGGCCACCAATGCAAGCTTGTGAGGAAAAGCAAGACCGCAGGGTTTGCGTATTCCAAAAATGAGGAAGCCCCGTCGTCTGGAGGTCTGATGCGAACAGCGCCTTCAGCTGTTTCCTGGTTTGAGTCAAACCGCAACGACAGCATGCGTGATTTACGTATCCCGAGACCGTGGGATTCACCCACCAGTGCACGAAACGGTCTCGATCACGTCAATCAGTCCCACCAGGAAAACATCATGCAACCCTTTCTGACCATTGCAAATGATCATCAAAACATCGCAAGCACAAACTACTTTGATTCCGAGCTTGCCGCCAAAGGCTTCCTCTATCTGTCCTGGAATGCCGGAGCGGGCCGACTGCTGATTCCGGACAGCCAGATGCACATGCTCGCCGAGATGCGAACGGGCAAATATGTCGTTATCTCTGCTGGCCCGTGGCCCGAACAACGCAGGACCAATGGCCTGGAGTTGATGTTTGAGGACAACACTGACTCTCCGTTCAGTTGGCACTTTGGAGCCGAGCAATGCGACCGGATGCTGCCCAGTAAAGACGAAGGTGGCGGCTTTTTCATCACGGCGTGGGGACGGGACGGCTTGCTCGCGAGCTGGCCGGGCAAGTTTCGCAAAGTCAAACGCATTCCCTGCCTCTTGCCGTGGGCAGGAACGTGAGCAATAAATCAAAAAACCGCACGAAGCAGGCGCAGAAACCTAACGCGCCGCTCAAAGCCATTCAAGCCTGCGCCGGGGCGAGCCCGGCGGCATCAAGCCTTAACCCTGCGTTTGACCAAGTGGCCGGACGCAGACCCTCACTGAAATTGGAAAGAAACGACGCCATGAAAACGATGAACCACCTCACGATGAGCACTGGACAGAACCGGGTCAGCCCGCGCAGTGAAGTGCAGCAGGACAGCATGAAGATCTTGACACCCTGGATGCTCAACGCTCTGGCGGATGGCAAGCCGACTCCACTGCCCTACCCTCTGGGGGAAAAAGGTTTTCATGCCCATCTCAGCGTCGATGCAGGTGCATTGTTTTGCACGCTGTTTGGCTCGAAAACCCTCCCGCTGCTGACTTTTGGCGTTGCAATTGACGAGGCTCAATCGAACGTGCTCTGGGGCAGGATGTGCAAGGAGGATGGCGTGGGCAAAGGGCTGACGAAACCTGCTGCGCCCTTGTGCGCCGTTACGCTTCATACCGGATTCACCACCTGTCTCGATGTAGACATGTGGTTTTGGGCCGGCGACTTCGAGCAATGTGTCGCATGGGCCTTCATCGAAAAAATGAAGTGACCCCCGCACGTGCCCTCGTGGCGTACCTCAAAGATGAGGAGGCATCGCAGGGCTCGTCCCGTATTGAGCTTGAATGCATCGAAGATTAGCTCGTGCCGAACTAAACACTAGGTGCAATAAACATATCGGTTCAGCAATTACACAGCAACAACGACATGGGAGAGTGATGACATGAGCAATGACAAAGGTTTTGACGCTTGGTACCGAGACGCTGACATGCCGGAGCAGCGCAACGGCAAATGGTTCGATCTGGAAACAGGCTTGTCTTTCGAGGATTCGTATTTTAATGATGTCGCATCGCCATCGACGCGTACCAAAATGTCATCAACGGCTATCACAGCCCGAGCGGCAGCATCGAAATTTGGGGGTAAGGCGTTGACGGGCACGAAAAAGCAAAAGGAGTGGGGTGAAAAGATCCGCTCTGAGCTTGTGCAGAAGCTTACTCCTGCACAGGCAGAGATCCTTGTACGGTACTATCCGACTGCGAAGTTCTGGATTGAAAACCGAGCAACGCCAAATCTTGGCGCAGCAGCTGAAGAAGCCCATGCACTGATCATGCAAGGTCATCAGTTGTTGCTACAAGCTGATGCTGAACTCGTTTGCGAAGGCCGTTACATCAAAAGTTTCGGCAGGTATCACGAAATCATGGCTGAACGCAGCAAAGTAAGGGATCGTCTTCACCAGATACTGGTCCTGCCGAAGCACTAACTTTTCATGTCTTCGGTTCGCCTGGGTTCAAGGGTGCGTTTGCCTTTTTAAATGGTTTTGTTGCACAAATATCAATAAGGGCGAGTTCACCCATACTCAGACATAGTCAGGCCACGGCAATCGTTGCAGGCCGGTCGAGTTAGGTTAATCGATTTGGCAGTGCCATCCCTAGATTTCAGGCCGAAAGCAAAACCAAAAACGGCTACGTCCAGGGCATGCTGGCCAAAGGAGTGGCCTAGTGTCAACCCCCTGCACGGGTTTTTGGCTCTCCTAAAAAAGGATGTTCAATGTCTGGTTCGCTGCTGGTCGTCATCACCTATCTCGCTGGAGCTTCTTGGGGACCCGCCAACTCTCTTGCGCTGTTACCTTCCCTCCTGGAGTGCACCCGCTCCCGTGTTTTGGTGGCCGCCAGCATTCAGGCGGTGGCGCGCTCGAACTCGACAACCAGCGTTGAGGTGATTGAGGATGGTGACGATGTGGTTGTGCGTGCTGGCGCGGTCGGCCGGGAAATGGCGAGGCTGTCGTGCGTGACGGTTCAAAAATGAACGTCGGGGATGGGGGCGTCACAGATTGCTGACAACCAAGAAGGGTGCTGGCGTTTTGGGCTTCAGCCTGCCAGATGCGTTCGCACTTTTTTCCTCACCCAAATTAAGGGCAAAGTGCAAAAAGTTGATGGTCAACTTTTCGTTCTTTACTCCATAGTCCGCTTATGAATGTGGGAGCGAGCGGTAAATTTCCCGCTTAGCAAGGAAAACATCGCACTGTTAAAGGGACCTATGCTGCCAAAATTTTTCGACGAATAATCGAAGGACGGTGCCGCACGGTGGCGGTCAAGGCGGGCGCGGAGTCCAACCCAAAATCAAGGGGCCATCCCAAGAGGAAAAGTGGCGGGGGTATTGATGTTTAGCGTGTAGGGTTAGGCATATGTTCAGCCCCATTTCGAGTCATGTAAAAGGACGCCAGCCTCATATCGACACCTATGCCACCACGAAGCGACTAAATATTTTTTAGAACATTTCTATTTCTTGTCAACCGATGAGATCGGTCTCACGTTGAAAATTAAATGCTGCTAAATTTCTTATTCGGAAGATGCAGCATTGCTGACATAGACCGAGCAAGGACGCAAGATTCCCAATACTTTAGCTCCTCGGTCATGTCGTAGTTGAGCCATCCCTATGGGTATCGTGAAGGCAGCACGATCGATCTAATTATCTAGATCGGGGGTTCACAAGGCGAGAAGTTTTTCTTTTCGCACGAGGGCGGTTGTGGACACTGTGCGTCCACCGTTTTCCCCTATTGTCATGAAAAATACCTATTTCATTCGCAGGCATATCTCTGCCTACTTTTCTGTTCCCGTTCCTGTTCCTGAAATTCAGACAATTTCATGCAATGCGCACCATGCGACTTTGAAGATGATTGGCATTACCGCACAAGGCCATGCAGCATGAACACCAGCCACCAACCCAAGAATCCCCAGATCAAACACCAGTTTGCAGTCATTCAGCGCAAGATCAATGGGGCAATGCATACCTTCTTGCCTGCCGCATCGCCGACTCCAGGCTTGCTGAAGGTCGAAAAAGCACTTGGCAAAGCATTGGAGATTCTGGAAAAGGCACCAGAACGTGCAATGTACGCCAGAAATTTGTTCCTCGACACGATTGAACAGCTGCGTAACTCACAGCGTCCTCAGCCGAAAATGCACAAAGAAAAAACTCAATATTGGCAACCGCGAAAACGCGATGGGACCGCAGAAACAAGTCAATTTGAGTTGAAACTCCTGAGCAATCAGCTTTCAAACGTTATAAATGCGCCATATGATGAAGCAGGCAAGGCGCTCCTTCACTCGCTCCGACTGCTCTCATCAGTGGCTCCAGCGTCTTTCGAAGCATATGCTGCTTTTAAACTTCGAAAATGGCTTTGGCCACATTGCGATACTGGTCGCCGACAAGTATTCGATGCTTATCTGCAATCCTGCAAGGAAATCACACAGATACCTGATTTTCCAGCCGATTTCAAAGCCACGTTCGATCGCTTTCACGCGGTGTGGTTGACTGTTCCACCTCAGGCGAAGGCCGGGTTTATTTTTAACACCAGCGTAACAAATCAACGCTATAACACGCAAATCAAACATAAGTACGCACTCATCACGAGCGAGGTCAACGGCAAGGCGCATAGTTTTTTGCCTGCCACATACATAACACCTCAGATTTTCAAGTTTGAAAGATCGCTCAACAAAGTGGTTTCGAGCTTGGACAAAGCGTCTAGGGAAGCTATGACTCTGAGCAAGCAAATGTCAAAACATGTAAGTCGGAAAAATCGAGACAGGTACCATTTGACGTTTACCGATGCCGGAAAACTCCAATTCTGGATACTTTCTCAAGAGGGTGTTTCCACTTCCAAGGCAAAACAGAAGAAAACTTTTTATGGCAAGAATTTTGAGTCAATAAGCTCAACTGAATATGAAAGAAACGTTGACCTCATGTCAAAAGAATTGACCCGTAAAGAGGGACAGCTATTTTTGGCGGCTGGCCAGTGCATGGCTGAAACCTTCCGTCTTTTTGAAGCTGCTACGTGTTATACGCTCGGATATTTGTCTTTTTTTATGCTTGAAAACAAGCATCCTTTCATTCTTGAAAGCGAACGTTGTGCGACTTTCAGTGCGTATATCAACAATTGCCGAAAAAAATTGGTGGAGCCTTATGGCTCCGCCGCTTGTGAAAGAGAGGCAGTGATTGCCTCGTTTGACCGATTCACTGCATTGTGGCTGTCGTTGCCAGCGCCGGCAAAAAGCGCATTCTTCCTCGCACTTTGAGAAAAAAGGAAAAAAATAGGCAGTCGTTAACGAGTCGGTTGTCAATAACAGGTGATTCGGTAAGCAAGTCACAGGCCGTGTGGACTGAAGTCCGTACGGCTAGACATACCATCTTGAAACTGGTGGCATTACCGAGTAAATATATTATTCACTAAGTTAGGCTCTGTTAACGCATTCTGTCGCTCAAGCATATTAACCAGCCAACTGCCCGGCAGTTCTGTTCGAATTCACTAGCTTCAATTCTTTTCTATTGAGAATAGTTAGAAGTAAGCTTGTCATTAATTATAATTAAATGTATAATACATGTATCGGCGGGAACCAGACCCGTACGAGAGCAAGCTGCCAATAAGCAGAGGCGTTCGCTCACTGAAATGTGAGCCCTTCACCAACTTTTGAAGGACCAGAAATGGACGCCACCAACATCCCTGCTGCCCCTGCCCCAATCACGACTGACAACGCCCACGACGTGATTAAAGGAACGCATGAAAAGCTCAAAAAGCTTGGCGACAACTGCTGCGAATTGGAATACATCAAGTTCGCCTCGCCAACATCTGCAATACCCTCAAACCGACTATGGCTGTCTTTGTTGACGTGCTTAACGTCGTCCTCACACGCATTCGACAGCGCAGGTGGCGACTGGCACCAGTACCGCGATGAGCTGCGCAAGCTGTTCAAGGCACAAGTGGATCGCATTGCCGACGAAGAACGCCCGAAGAAAAAAGTTCTTGAAACGCACTCACTGGCCAGTGTGGGCCGAAGCCCAATCGGTCAAAAGCATGCTCGGCTCACTATCATCTCGCGTGTCAAGAAATCCTCCAGCTACTTCACTTATTACAACTGCTTGTGCGACTGTGGAAATCAATACGTTACAACGCTTTTCCGGATGAAAAGCGGACGGACAAAATCATGTGGATGCCTTCACCGTAAGGCATGCCCAGAGCTTCGGGTGACTGGAACACGCGAGCACAACTCGTGGGTGAGTATGAAACAACGGTGCAATTACAAAGACCACACGGAATACCATTTGTACGGCGGTCGAGGGATAAAGGTTTGCGCTCGGTGGAACAAATCCTTCAAGAACTTTTTGGCCGACATGGGTCCTCGTCCCGAGGGAAAGTCGCTTGAGCGGATTGACACTAACGGCAACTACGAACTTTTGAATTGCCGGTGGGCCACTGCTGTTGAGCAAAATCGCAATCGTCGAGACAATGTCATCATCGAGATTGGTGGAGTAACAGCGTGCGTGACCGAGTGGTGCGAGATTTTTAACCTTCCAAAGGGTCGTACGTTTTACCGTATCCGCAAAGGGTGGTCAGCTCACCAGTCACTTTTCGGTTAAGCCCAGACTCGTCTTAATTATTCCAATCCTTGGGGCTTTACGGGTACTTCTTTAGTCATTCTGATTTAAGTTCGCTGGTTAGGCCTATAAACCTTTAAGGGTAAAGACCGCCCGCCAGACCAACAGACTTCACTATCTTCACCTTGGTACGGCTGGTGGGGGTAGGTCAATTCGCCCCACGGTATTCAAATCACATTTTCGGATTTGGTGGGAGTTTTTCGGAGTCGTAATGTTCTTTGTGCTTGTTGTTGGGCTTTAACGGCGTCGTGGAACACGTCGCGTGAGTACGCGCATGCCTGTCAGTGCCTTTCGACATATTTTGGCAACTTGCCAGGAGCGCATAAAGCAATTTCTAGATTTAGAAAAACCGTTCCAATTTGCTAATAAGCACAAAACTATGCATTATTAAGTACCTAAATAACCATTTTAAAAATTAATGCCAAAAATGCATAAAAATGCAGCAAAAGACGGACTTTTAATCCGTAGGTCGCGAGTTCGAATCTCGTTAAGCCCACCACCAGCATTAGTTATGGTGCTACCGAAATGAAAGCAAATATAAAACTAATTGGCAGTCAATCCAAACCCCCCTTAAAACCAGAGGGCGTTTTTCCTTCCAGCCCTCAGCGCAAACGTCAGCTTTCCAAAGACCTGCGGGATATTTTGACTTGTCTTGTATTGTCGGATGGCCCCATCGAGGAGGTCGGCGCAATTTGCGAAAAAAATCCACAAACCGCACAATGGCTCATTCGAAAAATTCAAGATGTGGATGATCTGCGTGTGCGAGACGGAAAAGCGTCAGGCCGTTTCGGCGTTTATGCAGATGTAGCGCGTCAAGCCCTCGCAAGGGTTGGCGCCATGGCCATCCTGGACAAAATCATGGAGGAAAAATTGGCCGAAGATCTGATCGCAAGAATGCGTGCAATGCTAGAAGAACACGCGCGCGTGCCCTTCGGCCTGCCAGACTGCGCCGCTTTTTTTGCAGAACATCCAGCAGAATCTGATGAAATTCTGAGCCGATTGTTCGCCGAGTATGACGCTGGCGCAGGTGACGCTGTGGCACCGGACATTCGCGCGCTTATAAAGCTGCAGCACGTCGCGCGAAAGTATGTGTCTCGTCAGCGCTCCGCAGCGCTGACGCGTTTGGGCGTGCTGCGCACAGCGTACGAATATCCGCCAACCCCACTACGCGCGATGTACCTGGCACTTCGCGGCGTAACGCACGCGGGCGACGAGCATGAATTTTGCGAAGCGCTTGTGCGTGACCACCCCAGCGTTGCTCGTGCACTGATGGCGCAGCTGGTGATTGAGCAGCGCCACGAGCATTTTTACGAAATGCGCCCCGGCGCCTGGCACGACACTGCGGCGGAAATCGACACATTGCGAAGCATGATCGCCCGCACCACGGCCCGAAAGATCCTGGACGATATGGACGGTGCACAATGAGCGCCGCGCTGCGCAAAATGCGCGCCGCGCTGTACGAGTATCTTGACAACGGAGTGGGACCGACCCCGAGCACGCGTACACTTTTCGCCAATCACCCTGCTGAATCCGATGAGCTGTTGAAAATGCTTTTTGCGGAGTACGACGCAGGAGACAAGACCGACCTGGAAATTGAAGCGCTGCTTCGCATACGGCTGGTCACGTGTCTTGTACACACGGAAAAGAGCAGAAAGGCGCGTGCTAGGCAGCACGCGCTCGACGTGGCTTACGCTTTTCCGCCCATTTGCAAAGATGCTACTTTTATGGCTTTGCGCTTTGTCTCGCACCATGCCGAGGATCCGGCGCAGTGCGAAAACCTGGTGCGGGATTATCCCGCAGCAGCTGCGGAATTGCTGGCCACGCTGCTGGTGAGTAAAACGCACGAGCGCTTTTACGCGCGCACCAAGGGCGAATCCGCGCATTTGCAGGCGGAAATCGACACGCTGCGCGCCATGATCGCACGCACAGCAGCCCGCAGGATCATGGACGAAATGGGAGGTGGCGCGTGCTGACCGACCCAACGACCGCCACCGGCGCGCACATTGACATTTATGAGCTCGCCATAACTTTGCGCTACCTGCTCGTGGCGCGCGCGTGTGAAGGTGTTTCGGCGGGGCTCTGGAATGGCACGGTGGAAGACGCCACCCGCCAGCTGGGCGAACTGGTGGCGCGGTGGCCAGGTGCTGCGCGGCTTGCAGTCGAGTTCATGGAAGACTGCAAGCCTCATGGCGCTTTTTACGCCGAGGTGATCTGCACCTTGCGCAGCATGCTTGCCAGGCGTAAAGGTAACGCGCTGATCGCGGAAATGGCGGGTGAGTCATGACGGAATCTGAGTACCTTGTGCGAGACGCAAAAGGGCTTGTGGTTGGCCGGTTCATGGTTGAGTGCCGCACCAAAGCTCCGGATGTGTACAAAAAGGCGTTTGCGCTGCACTACTACGCTATTTTGATGGGTGACCCGCACGGAAAAAATGCGTGCGCGGCGGAGCTCGAAGCAGCAGTAAAAGCCAACCCTGCACATGCGCTGATCGTGATCGAAGCGTTGGAATGCGCGACCGCAGACGGGGCGCGTTACGAAAAGCTGATAAGCACTTTGCATGCAATGCGCGCGCGCTGCCTTGCGCGCAGGCTGATGGATAAAATGGGAGGTGCCGATGGGAGCGCTTGACGACCAAGCACGCGCCGCGGGTGAAGCAAAGCGGCAAGCGGTGCGGCGGAAAATGCTTGAAACTCGCAGCAGAGCGCCGCGACTGTACGTCAAAGCGCTGCTACTGCACCACACTTTTACCGGGTCAATGCCACCAAATCCGATCCTTGCTCAGGAGCTAGAAGCGCTTGTGCTGGACAACGAAAGAGCTGCGCGGGATGTGCTCGGTGCCCTGGAGTGGGCGATCGCCGATGGTGGGAGGTACGAAGGAATAGTAAGCGCGCTGCATTCAATGCTTGCTAGACGCGCCGCGCGCGAGGTAGTGGACGAAATTGAAAGGAGCATGCGATGAAATACCGCGGCTACATCGCGCGCGCGCTTGATGCGGACGAGGACATGGTAAGCGAGCTGCATGAATTTGTCGCCCGTCCGAGCTGCCTGCTGACGGTTCGTGAGCACGTGCTGGAGGTGTTGCACGAGTACGAAATGACGAAGCGCGCAGTGCGCACCAATGCCGCGCGCAGGGTGGCCGCGGACGCATTGAACGAAATCGAAAATAAATGAAGCCATTAATTACTTCAAACCCCGAAATTCTAGGCGGAACCCCTGTATTTACTGGGACGCGGTTGCCTGTCGCTGTGCTTTTTGAAACCTGGCGGATGACCTTTCTTTGAACGAGATTATTGATTCATATCCAACACTGACACGCGCCAACGCAATCGCCACTTTGCAACTGGCACAAGCTCTTATTTCGTCTTCGGATTATCATCCCACCGAAAACTAACCGTCACCGCTTATCTTTCCGGAAACGTAATATTCCGTCGGCCGGGTTACAGGATCCATTATCGATTTCGGAAAATGTCGAAGTCGTGATATTGAATTCGTGCACGTAAAATCGGGTTTCGTCTTCATAAAATCTTGCGGGAGCGATTATTCGGGGGTGGGGCTGAAGGTCTCTTCATCCTCCTTGGGGTTGTTTTCGCTTGTTTTCACTCACCAGGTCCGGGGCTAGAGGCTTTCCCGGCATTTCAACGCCCGTTACCTCTTTCCATCCATCCTGGTTTGTCCCCTGTCTTGCCCTCCCTACGGATTTTAAGGCAGCTATCCATTTTCTTTAGTTGAACTGAAACCGCCTGCAGCGTTTCCAGTCCATTGCCGCCCATCGGTCGCTCGCTACAGGGCCAACGCAGTGTCATCGTGTTAACTCCGTCTTTTGTATGAGAAAAAGTGCTCCTATGCTACTGTTATTGGTAAATGCCATCTGGTATCTGAAAAAGCGTTAACTGAGAAAAAGTGGTAACTGTTAATGGTAAAAAAACGGCAAGGCAAAAGGTACTAATAGGAGGGCACATAAGGCAATTTTTACCAAGACGGGTTGGGCTTTAAAGGCAGATTATTCCAAGAGGTGAGAGCGGTTGGCGGCGGAGGAATTCAATGGGAAATACAAACACAATGGAGCCTCATGCTTTTGATCGTTGTCAGATTCCTCACCGGATGGACCTGGGAGCCCATGGTGTCGACTCAAACTCTGGTTAGCGCGTCAACCTGCACGGCGTCGATGATCACCACCGCAACGCAATCCAAACAACCACAAAAACAAAAAATATCGGGGGGTACGATAATCGAAAATGACAACGCCGGCAAATTAAAGATAATTTCAGGCGTTAATTATGAATTAATTAACGCGATGTGCAACTTACTAAGAGCTAAAGTTGCCCGGTTAACAGGGGTGATGAGCATGTTCACCAGATAGGTATCGTGGGTTTGTTTGGAACTTACGACATTTAAAGGACATGCACATGCCCTTCGATGAATTCATTATCCATGTGTACTGCGAGATTTGTGAAGCCTACGCGGCGGTAGCAAGCATGTGTTTGCGACTGCGCGGCTTTGCCCGAGCCGCAGCGTTGCTTGGGCATGGAATGTTTTGTGCGATGTGGAAGTCGCTTAAGACTCAGGTCAACAAGGCTGAGAAGCACCCCTTTACTAGGGATAAAAAATGATGGGTCACTCGATGCGAACAATCCGCAGCCGCGCCGCGTCCACTTCTTCCAAGCCGTTGGCGTAGGCCACCAGGGCCCACCCTGCCCTGTTGGCCCGCCGGTCCACCACCAGCCGGCCGGTGCGCCCGTCGTCCGCAGCGACAAAGAATACGGGCGCGCCGGTCCCGGGCGCCTGGACAGTACCCGGGGCGGCTTTAGACCTGGCCTGCACCGGCAAGTCCCTCGACGCCGGCGGCTCCTCGATAGGATGGATCGGTTTTTCCGGGGAAGGCTCGCGCATCGGGGGCGCTGTTTCGGGGTCACCGCCCGGCAGCGGCTGGCCGCGCTCCTGAAAAGCCTCCGCCCGGGCGCGCTCGAGCACGATGGAGCCGGTCGGCTTGCCGGTGATCGCGCCGATGATGCGCCTGGCCTCGGTCACGCTGATGAACACGCCGTCCTCCGGCAAGGCGGCCACGACCTCGCTTGGGGTCTTGCCCCACTGGCGGTACAGGTCGTAAAGCGCGCGCATGTCGGATGTGTCCAGGCGAGACGCAAGCTCGGGCGGGAAGTTGCCCGCCTGCCGAAAGGCAGCGACCTGGTAGTCCTTGAGCGCGCACAGCGCGGCAATGTCCTTGGTGCTGGCGCCTTCGGCCACCAGCCGCGCGATGGCCGCGGCCAGGTCAGAGTTGGACAGGTCGGCGCGCTGCTGGTTTTCGACGAGCTGCTCGGCAAAGTCGCCTGGGCCGGCCGGGCGGATCACTGCGGGAATGTCGGGCACTTCGGCGAGCCGGGATGCGCGCAGGCGGCGCGCGCCAAAGGCCAGCAGATAGCGACCCTTGACGGGCGGGCGCACGACGATGGGCTGGACCACGCCATGGGCTCGGATGCTGTCGGCCATGCTTTGCAGCTCGGCCGTGTCAAAGACGGTGCGCGGCTGGTGCGGGTCTTCGTCGATGTCGGCCAGGGGCAGGCGCAGCGCCTCGCCTGGCTGGGCGCTGACAGCGCGCAGGCTGGCGAGCGTGCCCTCAGAAAACCGGGCGCGGGCTTTGAGCGTGACCACGGGCTTCGGCGCGCGTTCAGCAAAGGGCAAAAAGGGGGAAGTGTCGTCAATCATCATGGGTTGAGTGCCATTTTATCGGCGATGACACCCAGCACACGGCGGATTTTTTTACTGGCCTTCTCAAGCGGCAGTGCTTTTCAAACCATTCACCCTTTCGGCGAATGGAAAACCTCCGTAATGCAGAAGCATGCCTGATTTGGATTAATAAATGGTGAAACTGAGCATGCTTTGCACCGTGCAAGACTGCTGGCTTGCTCAGGTCAGCGTGGGTCAAGCACCAAAGCCTTGCAAATGCGAAATCCAGCTTGTGCTGTGCTCCCGCACTTTCACGACGATGGAATCCATTACCCACCTGAGCGGCAAACACCTGCCTGGTCAATCTCACTGCTGTTTAAAGTGATTTGAGGATCGTCATCCACAATCAAGGCCATGAGCTCGCTTGCAATGCAAACCCCAGCTTCGCCAACCGTGCCGGCAACTGGCCCTGCACAGCTGCCGGCCGTGGTGCCCGTGTACGCGTGTGAGCACGGGATCGATGCCGAGCAGCTCGAAGCTGCGCGCATCCGCCTGGAGCTGCTTTACGGCGAAGTCGCCGCTGACTGGCCCGGCTTCATCGCCCGGCCGGGCCAGTACGAGATGATGCAGGCGTGCCTGCTGACATTCCTCTCGGCCAAGTCGCCCGAGGACGAAAAACGCTCCGGCAACCACTTGGCGCAGTTAGAGGCGGGCACGGGCACGGGCAAGACGGTAGCGTACTGCCTGGCGGCCCTTGTCGCGGCCGAGGTGCTCAAGAAAACCGTGATGGTCTCGACCGCCACCGTGGCGCTGCAGGAGCAGCTCATCCACAAGGACCTGCCGCGCTTATCAAGCATCATTCCCGAGTTGACGTTCGACATCCTCAAGGGCCGGGCCCGCTACGTCTGCCAAAGCCGCATGGAAGGCATGATCGAGGGCATAGTGCCCGGCAGCGAACTTGCGGGCGAACTGCAGGACCTCTTTGCCGACAGCCGCAGGCCTACGGCAAGTGTGGTGCGCGACCGTCAAGCGGCCATGCGCTGGTTCAAGAGCAGCGCAAAGAAACTCAACGCCGGCGCCTGGGATGGGGACATTGACTCCCTGGCTCAGTCGCCCAATCCGCAGGATTGGCGACAGGTCCAAGCCAATGCCCACGCCTGCAATGGCGGTCAATGCGAGCACTTTCGCAACTGCGCTTTTTTCAAGGCCAGGCGCCAGGCGGCCGGCGCTACCTTGCAGGTGGTCAACCATGCGCTGGTGCTCGCCACACTGCAGACCGACAGCAGCCTGATCGATGCGGGCAACACCTTGTTTGTGTTCGATGAGGCGCACCACCTGCCGGCCATCGCGGCCGAGCAGTTCCCCTACCGCGCGCGCCTGGGTGCGAGCACCCGGCTGCTATTTTGAGAGGGCTTAGTTGACAGCCTACCCATTCTTTATAACGTATCAACTTCAGACGAAAAAATAATTAATTTCAATCACTATTTTGCCCGTATGAGCTTTGGTTTTAGCTTTTTCTGCACATGAACCGTGTCATCTTTGACAACAAACATGGTCAAGAAACCGACATCGACCAGCTTGGTAAGTGCGTTCTTGATATTTCGTCGGAAACTACTCAAAGAGTCACCTGACCTGCACAACTCATAGAGCTTTTCGACCTTGAATGGAATTGGATCTCTGTGTGAAGAATAAAATGAATGAAGAAATAGCGCGAGGGTTGCGCGAGTTCCAATGCTTTTACGAGTCTCCCATTCCAAAAGTGTGGTGGTGTCTTCCATGAACAGCATCGACACTGTAGGCTCGAATCGAACCATCCACCGCGCATTGCCTTTATCATCAGATGCTGTCCATGCATATTCACGAATTAACGATCCGCTGTACGCCGATTCACTATTGTTAGTGCTGATTTCTATCCCGGTCACTTTTAGACGTTCTATTGACTGCTTAGCGCGCCTGTATGAATCGGAGTGCATACGCCAGCCCATATCTTTTATTAGCTGGTAGCCAGTGAATAACACTGAGTCTGACATAGGCTGATTTCTGGCTAAGTTTATCAACGACATCCAAACCGTTAGATCATCCTGTTGCAGATCTTGACCTGTATAAGAAACGTTGTAATTTGACAAGGAAGCAATATGCAGTTTTGGCAAATACTCACGCTTTTCTGTGTTCCTAACACTGAAAAGGCCGGATCTGATCAAAGGGTTTGGAACTCCCCGGTTATCGTCATCCCACATCGGCAACACAGTTTGCAGCATCCTCGCATCGATGACGCTGCGCTGCCTCATTAAGGCTTCAGTAGTCTTCCTTTTGAGCACTTCCATTGAACTAGCTGCATTTGGCTGGCGAGTGCGTCCAGGGCTCTTAGGCTTGGCCGCTGCATTCGAAACCGATTCAGACTGCTTAGCAGCAGACCCACTTGAGTCTTTAGAATCAAGAAGCAACTCGATGTTATCGAAGTTTAGCTTTACGAAAGATGTTTGGCTGGTGCTCATGTATGACTTTTTTTAATCTGCACGGATTACATGAGATGTAGCGTTAAAGGTCAAGCGTAACTATTAGCGGTGCAACACGTTCCCGACTCCGCTTTCAGATTCATTGAGACAAGTAGCTTTCTAAATTTCATCATGCTGCCGTTTTGTCCACAGAAGCTACAAGATTAAAACAGATTAAGCAAAGACTACAGCAGACTAGGCTCTTCGAAAAGCCATTGGCAGTGCGGTTTTCGGGCTGATTTCAATGATGTACCGCTAATAGCGGTGCATCTTTACGCTAATAGCGATACGTCACATCGCTACTAGCGGTACGTCATACCGCTAGTAGTGGGGGAAAGTTATTCACAGGCGCAGCAGGCAGTTTTTTTACAAGAAATGCAACAGCCTTGCTACTAGCGGAACAACACGTTAGCCTGAAATTATCAATGTCTTAGTGTTTGAATTGATACCTGGAACTCAAACAATCGAGTCGGAAGCATGATGAAAATGTAGAAAGCATAGCGGAGCAACACGTTTTTTGGATGAACTACTAGCGAAACAACACGTATTGATGAAAAGTTGTTGGTCTATACGCCTCAGGATAGAACCTACAAGACAAGATGTCATGTGTTTTTTGCTCTTGCACGTATGAAAAATTATGCGGCCGGCAGGAAAACAAAAAAACTTCTCATTCTTTTGCTTGCAGATAGGCTACTAGCGAATCAACACGTTTTGACGTGCCCTAGCACCTTTTACAACCTTTCTGGAAAAAAGCTATCCTTCGGAGTAGAGAACATCAGCCTTCCAAGTCGTGTTGGTCCGCTAATAGTTTTGGCAGCATAAAGAGCAAAAGTCTCATCTCTGTATGCAGATAAGTGCTTAGCTGGACAGACATCGGTACCTATTGAAGAACTTTGAACGCAATCGCAACACTAACAGGCTCTTCGTCCATTTGGCTTTCCTGACCCCTGCTGATCAGGAGATCGTGAATAAGTTTTGACTGTTATGCAGATTCACTCTGGCGAATCGTTGGAAAGGTTAAAGCGCTCCCTTAGCTCACTGACTAGGCGCTCACGCTCAGCTGGATCAGGCAGCATCACTTCCATTACAACCTTTCCAGAATCCCAATCTTTAATAGTTCCCCGATGAGTGCCATTCATAACAATCTTGTGTTGCCGACTGATTTCTTTTTGCTTTCGGGGCGTCTTTGTTTTCCGAGCCTCCCGCAGTCTAGTCAAGTCGCGTGTGGAAAAATCCCCCGCTGCTACCTTTTGGGCAATGGCAATCAGCTCTGTTTCCGAAAAACCAGACGTCATTAGGCTAAGTTCGTATCCAGCAGTCAACGTAAATTTGTCAGGAGTTTCTTTTAGCACTGACAAAATGCCAGGGGATAAGTTGAGCAGAGCCAGCGTTTTGTTAATCGTTGTTCTAGGTTTGCCAACAAGGGCTGCGATTTCGTCTTGTGTGCCCACCTCCCCCGCTTCTTGCAATTCCTGCCATGACAAAGCGTCATCTAAGGGCGTGCCGCTTTGCCGTTCATCGTTTTCAGCATAACTAAGACGGTAGAGATCGAAGTTGTTTTTAGCTGGTAACAACTTGATTTGAATGTGTGTTGCTCCGTTTTGCAACAGTGCCTTTTTACGATAATGCCCACCAATTAAGATGTAAGAACCTGGATTTTCCCAGTCGAGACATGCCGGTGCCGGAGTCATTTGCCCATCAAGCCGTATAGAAGTTGCACGCTGGTTAACGACTGCAGGGTCGTACAGCTTGCGTGCGTTTCTGGGGTTGTCACGTACCTTGGTAATATCAACGCTCAACACATCAAGCGCAAGCATTTCAACGGTTGAGGAAAGACCTCTTCCCTTTTCTAAAACTGTTACCGCGCTAGGAGGCAATCCAGAAGGTTTCGCACTGACGATTTGCTCAGCCTTTGCCCAGCGAGTATCACTGCTCTTATCTGCGCTCTCCATAAACCCAACTGCACGGGCTGACATGTCGAATTTTCGTTTTGTCATTTGCGAACCTTGATTGTTTTACTTAATCCAAGCAACTTGAGTGTTTCGTCTGCTAACGATTCAATTTCTTTTACTGCATCCTCACCGTTTGAAACAGCATGGGCAGACGAACCCATGACCATTGATCGCGAATAAGCTTTACGGTCACCCATTACGCATGGCATAACGGGAAACTCTTTATCTTTCTTAAGAACGTTCATCAAAGCTTTGTCATCATTCATGTGCATCCGAGTTGCATTGGCGACAACGCGTACAGGGTAATTAAGGCCCATTTCTTCTCTAGCTCTTCGTGCCAGGCGTTTTGCGTTTGGCAACGCAGCCATATCGAGCGGACTTAGTCGCGTTGGTATGAGCGCAAGGTCTGATACAAGAAGCATGCCCCAAGTGGATTTGTTCTCAACCGACGGAGCGCAATCTGCAATGATTACATCGTATTTATTGCTGAATTCCTTTATTTGCTGGATTACACGTTCTCCATATCGATGTCCAGACCAAACTTGTGCTTTTAATCCCTCGCCACCGTTCTCTGTAAGCCATTGGGATGCCGTCTCTTGAGGATCTAGGTCAGCCAGAAGCACACGAAATCCTCGAAGTCCAAGCGTCCCAGCAAGCTGGCAAGAAGTTGTGGTTTTGCCGCTACCACCTTTTTCATTGAAAACACAAATCACCTTAGCTGCAATCGCTGTTTCGTTCACAATTTTTTCCTTAAATGTTCTGCGCAGAACATAGTCTCAAAAAATAATAATTTCAGTAACATTAGAAATAGTAAATTATTTATTTTTTTCATGCAAGTTTTATTTTTGTAAATTTGGAATTTGTACAAAAATATGCGATCTGGTGTCGCGTCAAGCGTATAAAAGCTGCTCTCTTCAAAGTAAGGCGTACCGACAGTTTTTAGTTGACGCGACTCTAGTGTTCTGCGCGGAACATCACCTTAAGAGCGCATTGTTGATATGGACGATGGTTTTTACTTTGGTACACAGCCTAACCCTCCAGTTGATAACGTGCTTGAAGATAGTGTTCAATTGGTTCTCCATGCTGAGATCTGGGTTTTTAACTAGGCTTTTTAACATAGGCGAAAAGTAGAATTCTGAGTTTTTTGGTCGGCATGGATAAAAACAAGTTGAGTGATGGCGAATGGGTCTATCTGATTGGCAAACTGAAGAAAACACCCGGCATCCGGATGGGTTAGTGTTCTAGGCTAAAGCTACTCGTCAGCGCAGGGATGTCGCACATCAAGCCAAACTCGCACGGCATCTATATTCCCTAGATAAGTCTTGAAACAATGTGTATGCCGTTATTGGTTACTGTTTATATTTTAAATAAAATATTGCAAACAAAATTTATAAAAAAGAATATTCTAGAGAGTGTTCTGCGCAGAACACTCTCTAGAAAAATCTCTCGTCAAGTTCGTCGAATCACTTTTTTGCGGTGATTATTTGTCATTTGACAAGGGGATCTAGATACTGGCATAGTTCGTCTGAATCATGTCGAGTGGCACCTTTTTGCTAACGGCCCGAGTGCAAAAAGTGTGACGCTGTTAGTGGGTCGTGGCGTCAAGTATTTGCCCATGCACGTACGTTGGCAAGCTGGAGATCCGTACCGCGCGGGAGCGCTAGATCCGGACATGTTCATATAGATCCAAATATCCCAAGGTTTCCATCAGGTCCAGCGTTAAGTTGAACAAGAGCGCTGTGGGCGGCTCGGTCCAAGTCAAAACTAAGCTGCGCACGCTTAAGGGGTGGCGGCGGCAACGCGGGGACTGATTTGCGGGTCGCCTGGACGCGCCAAGCGGACCTAGCTGAGCGGGCAAGGGAGCAGTGCAGATTGCGCTCTCCAATGGCCAATGGCAGAGCTGCAAATTGGTCGGACCGGCAGTGGTCACCTGGCCGTGGCGTAGATAAGCCTTTGTCAGCGTTGAATTTTTTAATCTGATGCCAACAGTGGTGCATTTTGACCGGTGGATTTGACCATTTGTTGTGTCTAGTTTTTACTGCGACCAGTTACCCGAACGCCTTGCCCAGCTCATCCACCCGTCGCTTGATCGGCGCCCGGCCATAGATAGCCGTGGTGGTCTGAATACTCGCATGCCCCATCTGCGCCTGGATCACATCTAAGGGCACCTCCCGAGCGATGGCCCGGGTGCCAAAGGTATGGCGCAGCCAGTGCGTTGTCGCTCCGGCCAGCCGCTCCCGCTCATTAGCGGGCAGGCTGGAGGCCCGCACCGCTTTGGCGAGCCATCCCCTGACATGCTCGTAGAGCGCCTGGTAACCCACTGGCGCCATCGGGTCCACGGCGCTGGCCAGCAGGCGCGCGGTGGGCGGCGCCGCCTGGATCGAGCCCAGGCCGCGGACTAGCAGATAGTCTTGGAGCGCATGCAGCGCCTGCCCTGGAACGGCCGCGATCCTGTTTTTCGACCCCTTGCCATGCACCTGCATCACCCACCCTTCGGGCTCCATCCTCAGATCCCCGAGGGTGGCTGAAAGAAGTTCTGCCGAGCGCAGCCCGACCGCCTCGACAAACAGCAAGATAAAACGGATCCGGGCGCGCGAAGGAGAGGGCGCCTGGGCGTCGATGAAGCGCAGCACCTCAAGCATCGCCGCCTCGCTCAGCGCCTTGGTGTCCAGCATCTTCTTGCCCGGGTCATCGCCCGTGGACTGGTTGACCAGTACCCAGGGATTGCTAGAGAGATACAGCGCGGATTGAAGCCAGGCGAACATCGAGGCGATGATGACGATGGTCTGGCGACAACTCGCGTGCGAGAGCTGGCCACGAAACGGTGCCCAGCCGCTCTGGCCGGGGGCAGCGCGAGCGCGCGAGATCCAGCGCAGCGGGATGTGCTGCAAAAACACCATGAACGCGCCGCAGTCGGCGACCGTCATCTGGGTCAGTGTCGCCCCCCTGCATTCGTATTGCAGCCATAGCAAGAGGCGGTGTGCCTCGCGCTGGTAGAGCGTCGCCGTAGCCAGCGAGCCGGCGCGGGCCTGGATCCAGCTTTGCACCGCCTGCAGGTCCGAGTCCACGTCCAGCAGCGGGCGCAGCAAAGCTGCATTCGTCACGTTCGCCACCACAAGGTCGCCTGATGTCGCATCCATTTGCTCGTCAGAAGCGCGGGAAAGCGAGGACGTCCCCCACAGCGCAGGCGTCGCCGAGAGCGCAAAAAGCGGTTTGGGTGGTTGCACCTCGCGCGGCAAGAGCGTGGCCAGGTGGCGCTCGATGCGCCTCGCCTTGGCGATGCCGACTGCTGGCAGGGTGGAAAACCAGCGCCCGCCCGCCGAAATTCGGGCGTTCAGCATCCCCAGCGTGAGCAGGCCGGCCGTGACGAGCTTGACCGCCAAAGCCTCGTCAAACCAGCCCGCCACGAGGTCAATAGACTGCGGGGTCTCGGCGGCCAGGCGCTCCAAGCGGCGCAGGAGAGCCAGCTGACGCTCACGAAGGCGCTGGCCGCGAGCGGTTTTGCGCTCCAGCGGAAAGGCTTCGGTGTAGAGCTTGAGCACCTCGCTTTCAGAGAAGCCGTCCAAGCCGTGCTGCTGCGCGAACGCCTCCAGCGATGGTTGCGGCATGCCTACAGGACTCTGGATCCGCAGACCCACCAGGCGCCAGGCGCCGTCGCCCTGGCGCCTGGCCACGGCGCGCACTGCGTCAACGGCTTCGTGGTGCGCCGTCTTGGCTTCATGGCCGTGTTCGATGCCGAGGTAGCGCCGGGCGCATTCGCCCAAGTCCAACCCTTCACTGACGGCGCGCAGGTAAGCAAAGTGGTGCGGGCCCAGGCGGCGCACAAAACGAGCAGTCTTTGCTTGCGCAGGGGCGGTAGAGGAGGGGGTCTCTGTCATGGGCGGGTGGGCTCACTTTGCAAGGAGATCAAGGCTGTGGGTGGCGTTTTCAGGGAAGGGCCCAGCCTGCGGTGGCCAATGGGCAGTTTTGACACAGATATTTTGCCATTACTTTATTGCACTTATCTTAGGGCGGTGTGTTGAAAAAATCCTGTCAGTCGTTCATTCCGCCCGTTCACCACACTAAAGTTGGCCCTACTTTGCAACTAAAGTTGACCCCAGTTTGAGTCTCAGGTCCGGCCATCCATTGCGGGTAGCGCGCGCTGAGCGGAAATGATTTCTTGTCCCGCAGTCTTTACGCACCGCAAATGCGCAGTGGCTTCGTATTTATAGCGCTTGCACCAAGAAATTTCAAGTCAAGTGCGAGATCGAAAAGTCCGCTGCCGTTCATTGGCCTGAAAAAATTTCCTGACCAAAAGCATGACTCAACAGGAATAATTCCTTACCACCGTCCTGACTTTAATGCTGAGTGCATTCAATTTCAAATCCCTTTAGAGTCGGGCCGAAAACGCATCTCTCATCTGCCTGGCTCGCTTCGAATCGTCGCCATGTAGGTAAATGGAGGTGGTCGCAATGGACGCATGGCGCAAGTTGTCCCTGACGCTGGTCAGCTCCGCTCCCCTGGCCAGCGCGTGCGTGGCATGGGTGTGGCGCATCCAGTGCGGCGTCGCCCGACGAAGCTTTTGTGCCAACGCCGGGTTATCCACTTCGATTTGAAGAGCGGCTGTTTCAAAGAACCGTCGCATGAGGCCTCGCAGCCGCGTGGCTGTGATCGGCGCTTCGGTAACGCTGTCCAGGGTGGCAATCAATGGGCGTCGGGTGCCCATTGGGACGGTGTAGTTGGCAGGCCGCGCTGCACCAAATACCGGTCCAGCGCTGAACGCAGCAGCGGCGGCATGGCCACTTTGCCTGCCTTGCTGGCTGTCGGTTCACCTTCAATGTGTCACTTTTGAACTTTCAATTGGCACCAAATAGACCACGCAGATAGGTCATTTTCACTGGAGGCGCCTGGTAAAAAGGCGTTATCCAGAACAAATCTGTGCAGCCAAGCATTTTTCAAAATAAGTCCTTTCAATTGGCACAACCTTGCATTTGCTACCTTTAATGCGTCACCATCAGCAAACCAACCTGAAAGAAAGTGGAGATGCATCTTTTGTGAATTGCGGCCAATACCACCGTAGTTGCTGTTGACCGTCTGGGAGTCGTCATCAGGGTTGCCTTGATGGCTTGGTCTGGGTGCGGTTTCCTGCTACGGGCCGGATTGATGCGACCAACGCAGCCGATTTTAGAGCCCTGGGGCCACGCGATGAGAGGTAACTGAAAGGGCAGCCGTGGCTGTCACGTCAAACCAGACCTGGTTTTGATTAACCAAAAAGTCAGTTGTTGAATCCTTCGCTTGGTACTTCTGGAAGTACACAGCGAACTCCAGATCTGACGCTCACGATTGATTTGGTGACACATTGAAGGTATCAGTGCCAAATGAAAGTTCAAAAGTGACAGATTGAAGGTAAACCGACAGCCGCACTGGTCATCTTTGATAGCTTTTCCATGAGATGAGGCCGTGGATATTTAACAAACAGATTACTTTTTATTGCGAACCATGCTTGACTGCGCGTGGTCAGTTGACTTCGCCGACTTTTAAATTGCAACCGTTGGCCTCAATGAATCCCATGTATGTGCCGCACGTTGGCAGGTCGAAAGCCACACGCTTGCACTTGAAAATATGCCGAACGCCTTAGACTCGCTTTGACACGGGCGGGCGATTCTCAGCAAGCGGTGTGCCCCGGATCGATTGCTCTGCGAAACGTTGCAGATGGCCAAGCCAGGCAAGGACAGCGATTGTGGGACCGGTTCATGGGTTGACGGCGAGTCCGCGCCTGTCGCAAGGAATGTCAATCGAAAAGGTCGTGCCAGCCGCTTGCGAACTGTCCAGAACCACCGTGCCACCATGACGGGTAGCGACGTCCTGAACAAATGGCAAACCTAGGCCCCACCCTGGCTGGTCGTCGGCTCCGCTTCGGTTCAGGTAGCGGAAAATCTCCGCGCGTTTTTCTTTGGCAATGGGATTTCCACAGTTGTGCACCGAGATGATGGCGCGGCCATGGGTGTGGGCCACGTTGATCGTCACCACGGTGTTGCTCGCGCCATATTTCAGCGCATTGCCGGTCAGGTTTTCCAAGGCACGTTGCAGCAGGTCACGGTCCCACCAGCCACTAACGGGTTCGCCGGACACCTGGCATGAATTGGCGGTCGAATCGTTGAATTGTTCGCACACCAGGTGGGCCAGCGACAACGCGTCCCACTGCGTCACTCTCAAGCGGTCTGTGCCCACAGGCGGACGCTCCAGCGCATCGAGCTGTTCATTGAACATAGCTTCGAGCCGCCGCCCGTTGTCGATGATTTTTTTCGCCAGCGTTGCGATCTGCTCTTTGTCCACTCTTGTCAATAGGTGCGCGGCACCGACAATCACGGACAGCGGCGTTCTCATGTCATGCGTGAGCGTGGCGGCAATGCGTTCCCGAAAAGCCGACTGGATCGCCGTAAATTCATTGACCGAGTCGAAAATAGCTTGGTCGAACGAGCACTTGATGATGTCCATTTCCGCGCTGCTGAACACGATCGCGTGATGTGCGCAAACTGCCAAAAGCGAATCGCGCAAGAGATGATACTCATGGACCACTTCGACGACTTGGTATTCTGTGGTGCGTGCACGCTCGGCACCGTGTCCGGCCGCCGCGGTGGTGCCGTGGGCAGCGTTGTCTCGCGCAAACCCGGGGGACAAGGCTTCGACGATGTTGCCGTAAAACATCGGCAACGTGTCGAGCAGCACGGGGTGGGCTACGCTTTGGGCACCGGCAATGCTTTGCTTGACCTGCGCTTCCCAGTGCGCGAAAACCTCATCGCGCACCTCCAGCACGCTTCGCGCTTTCGTGGACAGATCCTGAGATTTTGAAGTCAGATCAGTTGATAGCAACTTGGACACAGTGGACATGGGCATTGTTTTATCGGAGCTTTTAAAGCCTGCGATGCTGAGGCTTTGCCAGATTTGATGTTTTATTGCGCCCTAAACCCCCTTCCCAAAAGGCCGGAATTGACCAGGAACTTAAGAAGTTTGTCATCAAAATACAGCCAGAGATTGTGCTAATGCTGGCGTGCCCCAGCCACTCCTGGACTTTGGGCGATCGTACCCTGGTGCTCCAACACATTGATGGCTGCCGTGGCGCTTGTGCCGCTCTCAGGCAACTGCAGCGTTTCTAGGCGAGTCCGCTTTTCACAAAACCAGCGGCAGCGTAACCGTGAACACGCTGCCTTCGCCCAGCCCTTCGCTTTGAGTTTCGACAGCCACGCCGTGCACGGCCATGATGTGCTTGACCAGCCCCAACCCCAGCCACCCAGGGGACATGGGGCAAGACACTGGGCACGATGCCGCTGCCGCTGCCGCTGCCGCTGCCGCTGCCGCTGCCGCTGCCGCTGACACGTAAGTGCACTTGGCCCTCACGCACTTCAAGGCTGAGTACGATTTCGCCAGGGGCGCCGTGGACTGGGCCGCGTTGTTCGGCAATGACCATGCTCCTGAAAAGCGTATCCCTTGCTGAGTGGGGCAAGGTCAGTCAACCGTCTTTGGTGGCAATGGTGGCAATGGAGGCATATGGCGGTGCGCATCACTGGGCGCGCTCCCTGCTGGGAGTTGGGCTTCAGGTCAAGCTGCTTCCAGCCAAGCATGTCAAAGCCTTCTTGCTTGCCGGGCAAGACCGATGCGCTTAATGGCCAAGCCGCTGCCGAACGTCGGTGTCGGCTTACCGCCTAGCTGGACCGTAGCGCAGAAGGTGAGAAGTCAGGATGGCTTGACCATGTAACCCATCCACGGCCAATAGGTGAGCGCAAACACCACCAGCAGGACCATCGCGGCCGCTGTGATCGCCAGCCCGGTGCGCACGAAGTCGCGCGCCTCGAACGTGTCCGTCCCATAAGCAATCATGTTCTGCGGCGCGTTCACCGTCAAGATAAAGCCGAAGCTGACCACGAACTGCAGCAGCATCGTCATGCCCACGACGTTGATGCCCGGCGTCTGGACTGCTGTCAACACGCTGATGACGATGGGAATCATGGTCGAGGCCAGTGCCGTGGCGCTGGCAAAGCCGAGGTGGATGACGATCAGGAACAGCGAGAGCAGCATCAAGATGGCGAATGCGCTGGCCTGCTGCAGCCCCAGGTGCGTCACGATCAGGTTGGCCAGCCAGCCGGCGGCGTGGGTTGTGAGCAGCGCCGTGCCCACGCTGATGCCGACCGCAAACAACACCACCGTGCCCCACGGGAAGCCGCGCTGCGACTGCTTCCAGTCCATCACGCCGATGCGCGGCAGCAGCATCAAGGCGATGGCGGCAATCGTGGTCGAGGTGGTATCGAAGTCATGCAGCACTTTCTCGGTCGACCAACATCCCAGCAGGGCGAGCACCACAAGCATCAATTTCCACTCGTTTCTCGTCATGGGACCGATGGCGTCCAGCTGCTGGCCGATGGTGGCCCGTCCGCCGGCGATTTCGCTCATCTCCGGCTTGAGCATCCGGGTCATGATGAAGTAGAGCGCCACGGTCAGCAGGGCCGAAAACGGCGCGCCGCGATGAACCACTCGGTCCAGGTGATGGTGGTGCCGAACTGCTTTTCGACAAAGCCGACCGCGACCATGTTTTGCGCTGCGGCCGTCTTGATTCCGACGTTCCAGACGCTGGCGGTCTGCGCCGCGGTGATCACCAGCAGCGCGGCAAAGCGGCTGCGCTTGTCGACCTTGAACGCCAGGATGAAGCCCATCATGATCGGCATCAGGCAAGCAACCCGCGCGGTGGTGCTCGGCACGATGAAGGAGAGCAAAAAGCCCACGGCCATAGCGCCGATCACGATGTGGTTGGTGCGCGCATCGACTCTGGACAGCACCACCAGCGCGATGCGCCGGTCCAGGCCGGTGACGGTCATGGCGGCGGCGATGAAGCACGCCGCCGCCACCAGCGCGACCGCGCTGCTCGAAAAACCCGACAAGGCCAGGCTGAGCGCCGCGCCGGTACCCATGCCAGTGCCGCTGGCCTGCGTGCCGGCGGGCGCGAAGGCCAGCAGGAAGATCATCAGCGCGCCGATCACGACGGCGCTCACGGCATAGTCGAGCGCCTCGGTCATCCACACGATCACGGCAAAGGCAAGGATGCCCAGCATCACCTGCCCGGCCGGGGGCAGTCCTGGCGCCGCGGGCATCCACACAATGGCAACGAGCGCTGCCAGCGCGGCCATCATTCCGATGCGCTTGACGAGGTTCCTGGAAGACGCTTCAGCCCATTTCGTTATACACAAGTCAAAAACTCTTTATAAATCAATCACTTACAAGCGATAAAAAATTGAGCAATGGGACAGCTGCGGATTACGAGAGTCCTTATGAATCAACGACTTAGCAGTGTCAACTGGAGCTGCCAGAAATCGGATTCCGACTTGTGTATAACGCAAAGGCTTCAGCCGGCGCCGAAGTTGCAGTTTGCATGGAGGGACTTCTTTTCAAGAATTATTTTGGACTTTGTGCCGGATGCATGGGTGCATGGGGTGGAACTCACCACTGCCGCAGCAAAGATGACTCCGGGATGCCATGGCACTTTACCGAAACCAGGCTCGGAGCATCCATTTGCGCATCTCGCCAAACCACAACACGGTGCTGCTCATCGCAAGGCAGCCTGCCCATTGCGCCAGCGTCAGCGGCTCGGTCCCAAAGGCCACGTTCAACCATCCGACGTGAACGACCAGCACCTGCAGGATCAACGACAAGGCGATCGCACCCCACAGCCAGGGATTGACGAACAGGTGATGGAATGCGCTGGTGGTTTCCGAGCGGGCGTTCAGGCTGTTGAACAGCTGGGCGAACACCAAGACCGTGAAGCCCGCAGTGCGGGCGTTGGCCAGGCTCTGCGAGCCTTCGATCAGCCCGCCGACAAGGTACATGTCGATCGTCAGCAAGGTAGCCAGCGCCATCACCAGGCCAATCTGGACCACGCCCCACCACATGCGCGCATCGATCGCACGCGCACTGGACTTGCGGGGTGGCCGCGCCATCACGTCCTCGGTTTCGGGGTCGATGCCCAGGGCCAGGGCCGGGCCGGAATCGGTGATCAGGTTGATCCACAGGATCTGGGTGGCCAGCAAAGGCAGCACCAGCCCTTCGCCCTGGCCGCTCAAGCCGATCACGCCAGCGCCCACCACGCCCAGGAACACGGTCAGCACCTCGCCCATGTTCGAGGACAGCAAGTAGCGCAGGAACTTGCGGATGTTGCCGAAGATGCCGCGGCCCTCGCGCACCGCCTCGACGATGGTGGCGAAGTTGTCGTCGGCCAGGATCATGTTGGCCGCTTCCTTGGTCACCTGCGTGCCGGTCATGCCCATCGCCACGCCGATGTCGGCCGCCTTGAGCGCTGGTGCGTCATTGACGCCGTCGCCGGTCATGGCCACGATGTTGCCGTCGGCCTGCAGCGCGGCCACGATGCGCAGCTTGTGCGCGGGTGCCACTCGCGCGTACACCGCGTGCTGGCGCACGGCGGCGCCAAAGGCCGCATCGTCCAGGGCGTCCAGATCGCTGCCGGTCAATGCCGGTGTGCCCGGCGCCACGATGCCCAGGTCGGCCGCGATGCGGGCGGCCGTGCGCGGATGGTCGCCGGTGATCATCAGCACCCGGATGCCGGCCCGGTGCGCCTCGCCGATTGCCTTGGCCGCTTCCGGACGCGGCGGGTCAATAATCCCGACCGTGCCGACAAAGATCAGCTCTTTCTCCAGTGCTTCGGCATCTTGCGGATCCTCGCCCGGGGCCAGGGGGCGGTAGGCCACCGACAAGGTGCGCAGCGCCTCGCCAGAGAGCCGGTCCACATCGCCCAAAGCCCGCGCGCGCAGCGCGTCATCGAAGGGAAGGACGTCCAACCCCACGCGCACGCGGGTGCAGCGTGCGAGCAGCACGTCGGGCGCGCCCTTGGTGATCACCATCAACGCATCGCCGTGCTCGTGGTCGCGCTCGATCGTGGACATCATCTTGCGCTCGGAGGTGAATGGGAGCTCGGCCACGCGCTCGAAGCGCTGTTGGCGCCGCGCCTGCACGCCCAGCTTGCGCTCGGCCACCAGAAACGCCGCTTCGGTCGGGTCTCCCTGGATTTCCCATGTGCCGTCCCCCAACTGGCGCAGGTCGGCATTGCTCGCCAGGCTGCCCCCGCTGAGCACCACGATGTGTTCGGCGTGCAGCGCACCGGCGCCCAACTCGGCGCCCTGGTGCTCCACCCGTCCGTTCGGCGTGTAGCCGACACCCGTCACGTGGGTGCTGCCCGAGGCGGTCATCACCCGCTCGATCGTCATCTCCGAGCGCGTGAGCGTTCCGGTCTTGTCCGAGCAGATGACCGAGGCCGAGCCCAGCGTCTCCACGGAGGACAGCTGCTTGACGATCGCATGGCGCCTGGCCATGCGCTGCACGCCCATGGCCAGCACCACGGACAAGATGGCCGGCAGCCCCTCGGGCACCGCTGCCACGGCCAGCGACACGCCCAGCAGCAGCACCGTGATGAGGTCGGCGCTTGTGCGCACCTCGAAGGCCAGGAGCACGGTGGCCATGACCACGAAAGCAATGATGACCACGGCGATGCCCAGCATGCGGCCGATCCGCGCGACCTCCTTTTGCAGCGGCGTGGGTTCTTCCCGGGTGCTGTCGAGCATCTGGGCGATCGAGCCCATCTGCGTGGCCATGCCGGTGGCCGTGACCACGGCCAGTGCAGTGCCCTGAGCCACTGCGGTCCCCTTGAACACCATGTTGAGCCGGTCGGCCAGCGCGCTCGGCTGCGCCAGCGTAGCCGCGTCCTTGAGCACGGCTTCGCTCTCGCCGGTGAGCGACGCCTCCTGCACGCGCAGTGACGCGGCGCGCACCAGGCGCGCATCAGCCCCCACGGCGTCGCCTTCGGCGAGGACCAGCAGATCTCCGCGCACCAGTTGCGCGCTGGGGATCTGGGTGGTCTGGCCGCCCCGCACCACCGCTGACGTCACCGCCGTCATCCGGGCCAGTGCGGCGACAGCGTTCTCGGCCTTGGCCTCCTGGGCGTAGCCGAGCACGCCGTTGAGCAGCACGATGGCTGCGATCACGCTCGCATCGACCGGCCAGCCTACGCGCCCTTCGATCCCCCAGGCGACCAGTGCCACCGCGATGGCTGCCAGCAGCAGGTAGATCAGCGGGTCCTGGAACTGCCCCAGGAGGCGGCGCCATGCGGGCACTTGCGGCGCCGCGCGCAGCTCGTTCGGGCCGTCGTGCGCCAGCCGGCGGGCTGCTTCTTGCGCCGTGAGACCCTTGTCGAGGTCCGTGTCCAGGCTTTGCGCCAGGTCGCCCGCATCTTGCAAGGAAGGGTCATTGGGTGCTGCTGGCTCGGTCATTGCTGGGGCTGCCTTCTGTTGCGAGGTCATGCAGGTGCATGCCCATTCCTGCCGAAGTATCGCGGGGATCGTTGACGTTGACGGTGGTGGCTCAGAGCTTGAGAGAATTGAACTGCTGGCCAAGCATTGATGCCACCCTTCTAATTCTATTTCTCATTAGGAACTGAATTAATAATCCAATCCCAGCCGGCAATGCTGTGCATGCGCTGGGGGTCTTCCTCGAATATTTTGAGGGCTTGGATGAGTTGGTCTTCCAGTGCATCGAGACTGCCAAAAACACGGTTGTGAAAGTGCTTCTCGCGCAGCTCATCCCAGATGTGCTCCTGTGGGTTGAGTTCGGGCGAGTACGGAGGCAGGAAATGCAACCGAAGGTTGTCGGGCAGTTGCAGCGCTCCGGCTTTATGCCCATCCCATTACACACATGCCCGTAATATAGGCAGCCGAGTAATTAAAGGGGCAAGTGCATGGGCTGGGCGGAGCACGAATTCGAGACGATTGATTTGGGCGACCCGCGTCTGAACCGGCGCGCCGTGCTGCTGGCCGAGCGGCTGGGGCAAAAGCCCGGTGCGAGCATTCCCGGGGCGTGCGAGAACTGGGCCGAGACGGCGGCGGCCTACCGCTTCCTGCGCAACGAGCAGGTCAGCTGTGAAGACGTGATGGCGGCCCACCGCCAGGCGACGGTGGCGCGCATGCGCGAGCACGCGGTGGTGCTGTGCCTGCAGGACACGACCGAGCTGGACTACAACGGCCAGGCGACGGTGGGCCTGGGGCCGCTGAGCTACGAGGCGCAGCGCGGATTGCTCCTGCACCCGACCTACGTGGTCACGCCCGAGCGCGAGCCGCTGGGGGTGATGAACGCCTGGACGTGGGCGCGTGAATTCAAGCAAGGCGACGCGCCGCGCGGCGGCGTACTTGAAAGCGTGCGCTGGATAGAGAGTTACGAGCGCATCGCCGAGCAGGCCAGCGAGCTTCCCGGCACGCGTCATGTGTGCATCGGCGACCGCGAGTCGGACATGCTGGCGCTGCTGGTGATGGCGCGCAAGATGGACCATGCGGCCGACTACCTGGTGCGCTGTCAGCACAACCGGGTGCTGCCCGAAGGGGGCAAGCTGTGGGACGAGGTCATGGCCGGCGCGCCGCTGGGGCGTATACGCTTTGAGATGCCGGCTGGGCGCGGGCGCAAGGCCCGCGCGGTCGAGCAGGAGGTGCGCGCCCGGCGTGTCCTGCTGCCCGACCGCCAGGGCGGCGAGCTGGAAGTGACCTGCCTGATTGCCTCGGAGGTCAATGCGCCGGCAGGCGCCAAGCCGGTGGTCTGGCGGCTGCTGACCAACCGGGTGGCATCCACGCTGCAGGACGCAGTGGAGCTCATCAATTGGTACCGCGCTCGATGGGAAATTGAGCTTTTTTTCTTGGTGCTCAAGGAGGGCTGCCGGGTCGAGCGCTTGCAGCTGGCCGACACCGAGCGGCTGCAGACCGCGCTGGCGCTGTATATGGTGATTGCCTGGCGCATCAACCGCCTGATGCGGCTGGGACGCACGTTGCCCGACTTACCGGCAGACCTGTTGTTCGAGCCCGACGAGTGGCGAGCGGCGTTCATCCTGAACAAAAAGCCCGTGCCCCGGCAGACTCCCCCACTCAACACCGTGGTGCGCCTGATTGCCCAGCGCGGCGGCTTTCTGGGCAGAAAGCACGATGGCGAACCGGGCGCCAGGACGATTTGGCTGGGCATGCAGGAGATTGCCGTCTTCGTCGAGGGTGCCCGTTATGCACGCCAGCTCAACGATGGGTGACTTATGTGTAATGGGATGCTTTATGCCAGCCCGCGCCATCGACGACCATGATGATGTTCTGCACGGGGTAACGACTTGCGACCTCGTCGATGAACAGCTGCATGCACAGGGCGTTGACGTGGGGCAGCACCAAGGAGTCTAGGCGCCCATCGAGAGGGCTGACCGCTGCGTAGGCGTACACGTACTCGTGCGTGAGCATCGCCTTGACCAGGGGACGCAAGGGCTTTTTGCACCAGCAGCGGCGTGAGTCGCTTATGCGGCCAAAACGCGCCTCGTCCTGAAACATCACCCGGATGGGTTGTTGTCTGGGGAATCGGGCGCGCACTTGCGCCAGATCGGACGAGAGTTTTTTTTCCACGCTTCGCGTGCCTGTGCGTTGCCTTGCGGGTGCTCGGTGTCGGGCGCCACCTTGCGCCAGCCGTGGCGCGCCAGCATGCGGTACACCCCGGACAGGGAAACGCTGTGGCCCAGGTGGGCCTCGATTTTCTCTTTCAGTTCCGGGATGACCAACACCGCGCCTTGGGCAGCGCCGGCCAGCGCCGCGTCCAGCGCCGCCGCTTCGGCCTGCAGCGTGCTTTGGGCACGATTGCGCAGCTCTGTTTTTTTGCGACGCGTGGCACGTAGCCCGCTGGCGCGAGCACAAAAATCGGTGCGCAGGGCGCAAGTGGTGTGCCTGGAGCGGCCCAGCACCAGGGCGGTTTGCGTCAGGTTCAATCCAGCCTCCAGGGGCAACAAAACGGCCAGCGCAATGCGCAACTCATCGGCCGTGCGGGCCTCGTCGCGTGCCTTGCGCGCTGCTTCGAGACTGCCTTGTCCTGTGAACGGTCGGGCCATGACTGCTCCTCAATTTAGAGCAAATATTATCGTTAATTTCATTGGGAAATGGAATAAATCACGCCTTCGCGTGTCATTCTCGCGAAGGGCTTGAGCGAATTCAGTACGCCCCTGGCACATGCCTCGAGCACTGGCGTCACCATGACAATATCGCCAAAGCCACTGGGAAGCACATCAATGCTGCGCCCCTTCTGCAGAGCGCACATCATGCTTTCAGTACCCCCGTTACTTAAACCATCCTGGGAATGGCCCCGACTTGACAAGGCTTGACAGTTTTGATGCTGCCTGGTTCTTCTGCCATCGACTGGTCAGCTCAATGCTGGACACACAGGCCACCTGACTGGATTGCTCAATCAGTTCGTACACTCGGTGTATGGGACGCAGTCAGAGGGGGAGGCACGGCTTACTCACTGCCGTTTTGTCATCGGTGATGAACAACATGCTTCCCATTGCTCGCCAGCGCTCTGAGGCAACCCTGACGGCGTACCGCACCGGCAAAAGCGACCTGGCCGCCGCGCTGTCAGCTCGGCGCGACGAAACCGCTATCACGCTGGGCGCGGACAAAGGCTATGACGCGCAGGAGTTCATCGAGGCCTGCCTGTCGATGGGCGTCACGCCGCATGTGGCGCAAAACACTTCAGAGCGGCGCTCGGCCGTGCCCGATGCGATTGCCCAAATTGAAGGCTACGCCATCTCGCAACAAAAAAGAAAGCTCATCGAGCAGGGATTTGGCTGGGCCAAAACAGTGGGCGGGATTCGCCAGGTGATGGTGCGTGGCCTGGAACGCGTGGACCAGATGTTTGTGCTGACGATGGCCGCCTACAACCTCACGCGCATGCGCACGTTGGGACAAATCCGTCTGCAGGGGCAATAAGTGGATAAAAAAGGCGTCAAGAGCGGTTCACGTCAGAAGCCGCCACGTCAAAAGACGCTGTGATTTCCAAATATGAAAAATAACCGCAAAAACAAACTACTTCAAGCCAGTTGCTGCGCTAGCACAGTCAGTATTTCAGCAAATACGAAGGGACTGCCCACTTTCTGGTGACGGCATCAAGTGCCAAGATTAGATTGCGGAAGTCAATCTAACCTTTGAAAGGGGAAGTGCCATGAGCGAAATTACACGAGTTGGAGTGGATTTGGCGAAATCCGTGATCCAGGTCAATGCTGTTGATGCTGATGGAAAAGTTGTCACCAACCGGCAGCTTAGCCGGGACAAGTTTGTGCCGTGGTGCGCGCAGCTACCGGCAGGCTGCCTGGTGGCGATGGAGGCCTGTGCAGGCTCCCACCATTGGGCCCGCAAACTCATGGCTTTGGGGTTGAACGTAAAAATCATCGCACCCCACCTGGTAGCACCCTATCGTCTGCAGGGCAAGGGCGGCAAGAATGACGCCAATGATGCCGCAGCCATTTGCGAAGCGGCGTCCAGGCCAACCATGCGCTTTGTACCGGTCAAAACCACGGTTCAGCAAGGCATGTTGTGCGTGCACAGACTGCGCGAGGGGTTGAAAGAAGAACGCACCGCGAGCATCAACCGCATCCGGGGCATGTTGGCTGAGTTCGGTCTGGTGGCGTCCAGGAGCCCGGACAAATTGCGCGAGAAGTTGACCGACATGCTGGAGGACGCCGGTAATGATCTATGCGGATTGGCGCGGCTGGTCGTTCAAGAGGACTATGACCACTGGAAAGACCTTGATGGGCGCATCAAGTGGTGCGATGAACGTATCAACGCGCATGTCAAGGATGACGCGCAAGCCAAGGCTGCCAAAGAGCTCATGGGCGTTGGCCCGGTAACAGCCTCGGCTGTGGTGGCAACAGTGGGCGACTTCAATCAGTTCAAAAATGGTGCGCAGTTTGGAGCCTGGTTGGGATTGACGCCAAGACAAAACTCCAGCGGGGGCAAAAACAGTCTGGGTGGCATCACCAAGCGCGGCGACATGTACCTGCGCATGTTGCTGATACAGGGTGCAAAGTCAGTGGTGATGACAGCACAAAAGCGCGATGACCCTATTTCAAAGTGGCTGTATCAACTGCGAGAGAAGTCGGGCTGGCAAAAGGCGGCCGTGGCAATGGCAAACAAAAATGCACGCATCTTGTGGGCCATGATGACCAAAGGGAGCCGCTTTGATCCCAGGCATGTGAGTGTCAACCCAGCTGGTGCGGCAACAGCAACGACGTAGTTGAGTCGACAGGTATATTTCTGCAGGACGTGAAATTGAAGATGCAGTAGACAGGTCAGACCGGTGGTGGGAAAACTCGATAGCAGGCAAGGGAATGCTTGGGCATCGTCCCGTTCAGCAAATGGAGTCCCGCCAAGCGGTTCGTATCTGGGGTCGCACTATCCGTGCAATAAGCCCGTCTGTAAGTGTGCAGTCTGTTCCTCGTTTCCTAGCCGCTTCACCTTACGCTAATGCTGAATGCTGAATGCTGTAATCAAGGAAATGCAATTCAATCAGTAATACTTGACTGTGTGGGTCGTCCCTGTAAGCCTGCTAGGACACTGCCCGCACTGCGGCTCGGTTAGTCAACGACTAAATTTATGACATAGTAAAAATAGGAGTGCGCCTAACATCCGATGGATCATTGACAGGCAAGTGTCCGGGCCTGCCACCTCTGCGAGCAAGAACTGGACAAGATGAAAGGCTGACAAAGTCACTTTGAGGGCTGGCCCAACCGCCGCGCCCGCCCTTGTCGACTGGCTTGCGACGACCAGCGTCAGCTGGGCTACACGCGGAGCCTGTACACGCACCGCGCCGCCAACTAACGCTTCCATGATGGGACAGGGATGTAAGTCTGCAGTTAACTTGCACTGTTCAACGAGGTCAGCGAGCGCTCTTTTCAATCGTCGTAGATCGGGGACTTTTGACTGGACCTACTCCGCAGTCGGGCAGCTCCCAATTTCCCCTACGACTCCAAATCAATCAAAAAGTTCGGCGTGCGCTTTTCTGGTCTCAACCGCACGATCTGCGCTGGTCACCCAAACCTTGTTTGCGCTGGATCAACCGATATTTCGACAAGTTTTCGTAAACTAAGCGCAAGTACAGCGTTAAGTTCGGTAACGCACAGACGTTTTTCTCACACTGCGTGCATACTGGCAGCTGGACCGATTAACGGAGTCGTCATGCCGCTTAAAAAAGACATTACTTGATGAAGAAATTCCTCGTCAACGCTCAAATGTGTTTTGACGTCCCAATGCGCGCACGAATTCCTTGCTCGAAGAACAGCCCCGAGCTTTGGTACTGACCGCAGACGCTAAATAGTTTACATGTTGCTGCGCTCAAATACCCGTACCAGGTGCCATACCGCCTGCATGATGTTGGTGGTTTGGCTATTCACGTTGGCGTCAGGAACAGTCAACGCTTGTTTGCTGGAGGCGCGCGTAAGCCACAGCCAAGGAACACTGGCGGTGCAACTGCCGGCGACGGACGCAGTGCATGGAATAGCCCAGAACCATGCTGTTGGCACTGTCCACGACGAATATGATCCCGCTGCGGAACCTGCCAAGCAATCGTGCCTGAAGGCCTGTGAAGAGGGTTCTTTGTCGCTAATGAAGCAGCCTTCCAGCCTCGACACGCCACACCTTGTGTTGGCGCATTTCGTGTCAGCCGCATGGTTTGCAGAAAGGCACGTTTCGACTTTGTTTAGTCGAGCGAATGATCTTCGCATCCCGGAATACGGGCCACCCATCAGAGTGCTCTACTCGCGCCTGGCCCTATAGCCTCTTGGGGCAAATCCGGCATCTCGCAATCCGCGACTCATGCCTCCGGTTGCAAGCGTCTTGACCCTGTACCCAAGTACAGGCTGCACCGCCAGCTCCCCACAACCAAGACACCGGGTATTGCTACCCACCTTCCTGCATCAGGAGCCTCGCATGAACTTCATGTCCTCACTCGCCCTTGCCATTGGCACCGCCGTCATCGCGACCACCATTGTCCAGATGGCATGGACTACTGTCAGGCAATGGAGATTCGCACCCAAATCACCCGCTACCGCTTCCCTGCAACACCAAAGAATTGACGAGGTCACACCGGGGCCTGACCCCCTCAGTTCAAGGAGAATTCACCATGCAAACCCTCAAATTTGATGTCCACGGCATGGCCTGCGGCGGCTGCAGCGGCAGCGTGCAGCGCGCACTCAGCAAGATCGATAGCGTCAGCCAGGTCGATGTCACGCTGCGCCCCGGCGCCGCCACCCTGGAGGCCGATACCACGCGCGTGACGGCTACCCAGATCGAAGCCGCGATCAGTAGTCTTGGCTATCAAGCCAAACTGCACCCGTCAGAGGTGCGGTCCACGTCATGAGCAAGAAGGAACACAAGGACGAGCACCACGGTGCGTCCAGCGACCACCGCAACCTGTCTGCCGCGCCCGCAGTGGACGCGGTGGACGAGAAGTTGGCGATCTCGTCCAAGCAATACCACGCGCAGCTTCATCTTCTGCAGGTCGAGTTGGTGAAGCTGCAGCGTCACTTCATCGGATGCGGCGACAAGATTCTGGTGCTGGTCGAGGGCCGCGACGCCGCCGGCAAGGACGGCAGCATCAAGCGCATCGTCAAACACCTGAGCCCTCGGGAGACGCGTGTGGTCGCGCTCGGCAAGCCCTCCGACCGGGAACTGCGCAGCTGGTACTTCCAGCGCTACATCGCCCAACTCCCGGTGGCCGAGGAGTTCGTCCTCTTCAACCGCAGTTGGTACAACCGCGCTGGTGTCGAGCACGTCATGGGCTTTTGCTCCAAGGAAGAGCATGAAGAGTTCATGCTTTCGGTGCCGAAGTTCGAGGAGATGCTGGTCAACTCGGGCATCAAGGTGCTTAAGTATTACCTCGACATCGACAAGGACGAACAGGTGAAACGCCTGGCTGAACGCCACAGCGACCCGCTCAAGCAATGGAAATCCAGCCCCATTGATGCCGTAGCGGTCCAGCACTGGAAGGCGTATTCGGCAGCACGCGACGCGATGCTGCTGCGCACCCATACCGCCATCGCGCCGTGGCACATCGTGCGGACGAACAACAAGCGATTGGCGCGCTTGAACCTGATCCGCGACATCTTGTCCCGGCTCCACTACGCTGGCAAGAAGAACAAGCTCGTCCAGCCCGATGCAGACGTTGCGTTTGAGTTCACGCCCGACTGTATCGGGTCACAGCGCCTGGCTCGCTGAACCCCATTCACCAAGGAACCACCATGAAAACCAGCTCCATTGAAGTGCACGACATGCTGTCGGTATTGAGCGTCGACGAAGTCGAAAAGCGAATCGGCGAGGTGCCCGGTGTCCAGAGCGTGACCGTGAACTTTGCGGCCGGCAGCGCTACCGTGCGCTATGACGAGACACAGCTCGAAGCGACCGATATCAAGTCGGCCGTGCGCCAACGCGGCCATGACGCGGCCACGCCCGCTGGTACCGCACTGAAAGAGGGGCACGCTGGACATGCACCACCTGCCGCGCCGTCCGAATCCCCCAAGTCGGCAGCACCGACGAGTGCCCCGGGCGCACCAGCGGCCACGGGTCCTGCCGATGCGGCACCGCCGGACCCGGCAGCGCCATCGACCACGCCAGATGCGCCGGATGCTGCGCCTGCGGGCGATGCCCAAGCAGACAAAACTGCAGCCGAGAAAGGTTAGCGCCGTTTTCAGCTCTCCAAACCGAACGCATGTGGCATTTGACCCAGCCACTTTAATGGGCCAGCAATTGCTCTTCTGGAGATCACCATGACGACAGCGACCGCTTCACAACGCAACGTGCTAGCTTTGCCACCTGCGTTGATAACCGCCCAGGCAGCGATGCAATCGGCCGAAGTGCAGGAGATGCTGCGCCAGCTGTCCGCGTACGGGCTGGGCATCTGTATGCCGCATATGCACGACGAAGCCACCGGCGAATTCCAGCCGCTTCCCGATGAGATCATGCAAGTAGAGGCTGGCCTGGCGGTGAGCTTCCAACCCACAGCAGAAATCGCCAGGCAGGCAGGCCGATTTCTACCCGTAGCCTGGGTTTGGCGTGATGGCGTGTCGATGCCGTCGGCCGTCTGCGAGATGGTGCAGAACGAAGACGGTCCAGACGATGAGATGCCCACTGTCAAACATAAGATGCCAACACGGAACTAATCCTGTTTAGGCGCTCAGCCAGTTTCATGGCACCGGCAAAGACCCCTGCACATGAATCCGACCAAGGAAACACCATGAAGACCAGCGTCATCGAAGTTCACGCCATGCTGTCGGTGTTGAGCGTGGACGAAGTGGAGAAGCGCATCGGCGAGGTGCCGGGCGTCGAAAGCGTGACGGTGAATTTCGCCGCCAAGAACGCCACCGTGCGCTACGACGAGACCCGGCTCGAAGTTGCCGACATCAAGTCCGCTCTTCGCCGGCGCGCGCACGAACCCACCACGCCCGCTGGGCCTGCGTCTAATACCGGGCCAGCTGGCCATGACGTTGACCCTGCCCCCCTTGCTGCCGCGCTGCCAGCGGTACCGGTGGCCCCGGCAGCTGCTCAAGCCGCATCGGCCACACCAGCCGTACAAGCCACACCAGGCGAGACGGCGACGCCCAGCGCTGACGCCATGCCTGCGGGCATGGCGATGCCTGATATGGCTCCGCCCGCTGCCGACGCTGTCAGTCCACCCAAGCCAAGCACTTCTCACGATTCGGCCGCGCCGGTGCCGGCTACATCCTTGTTTCAGAAACTGAAGTCGTGGTTTTCGCCGGCAACTGCTGAAGACAAGGCGGCTTCGCCGGCCCCAGTCGCGGCCGACCACAAGGGTCACGCCGCCCACGGCGGTACATCGTCGCCGATGTCGTCAGACATGGCCCAGGAAATGGGTCATGGCAGCAACATGGACCTCCCAGCCATGGTCCGCGACATGCGCAACCGCTTCTGGATTTGCCTGGTGTTTGCGGTACCGATTTTCATCTACTCGCCAATGGGCAATATGTTCCCGGCACCGACACCGCCCTTTGGCCTGCCGCTCAACCAGTGGCTGTTCGGGCTGGCCAGTGCCGCAGTTATCTACCCGAGTTGGCCGTTCTTCGTCTCCGCCTGGCGTGGGCTTAGGAAGGGCACGCTCGGCATGGCCGCTTTGATTGTTTTAAGCGTAGGCACCGGCTACCTGTTCAGCGTCGGCGCCACCTTCTTTTTCGAGAGCGACCAGTTCTTCGAAGCAGTCTCCGTGCTGCTGGTATTTATCCTGCTCGGCCACTGGCTGGAGATGCGCGCCCGTGCCGGTGCGTCGTCGGCGATCAAGGCGCTGATGAATCTGGCACCTGCCAAAGCCTTCGTGCTGCGCAAGGGCGTTGAAGTTGAGGTGGCAACTGCCGACGTGGTGGTCGGTGACACTGTCGTCATCCGCCCCGGCAACAAGATCCCGGTGGATGGCACGGTCGAGTCAGGCGATTCACTGGTTGATGAATCGATGCTCACCGGCGAGTCAATGCCGGTGCAAAAAGGCCCCGGCGCCAAGGTGGCCGGTGCGACCATCAATACCAGCGGCACCTTTCGCTACAAGGCCACCAAGGTCGGCTCCGACACTGCCCTGGCCCAGATCGTCAAGCTGGTGCAGGAGGCGCAGAACTCCAAGGCGCCGGCGCAACTGCTGGCCGACAGGGCCGCGCAGTGGCTGGTGGTCGCCGCCATCGCCGTCGGGCTCGTGACCTTCGCGGTGTGGTTCTGGTGGATCGGCCAGCCGCTGCTGTTTGCCGTGACGCTGACCATCACAGTCTTCGTCATTGCCTGCCCCGATGCGCTGGGCCTGGCGACACCGATGGCGGTGATGGTGGGCACGGGACTGGGCGCGGCCAACGGCATCCTGTTCAAGAACGCTTCCGCGCTGGAAGACGCCACCAAGCTTAACGTCATCGTCTTCGACAAGACCGGCACGCTCACCGTGGGCAAGCCCGAGGTGGTGGACATGGTGATGGCCGAAGGCATCACCGAGGACGTGCTGCTGGTCGCGGCTGCGGCCGTCGAGCAAGGATCGGCTCACCCCTTGGCGCAAGCGGTCTTGCGACGCGCTGCAAAGCTGCAGGTCGTCACCCCGACCGGGTTCAAGAGCATAGACGGCCAGGGCGCGCAGGCGCAAACCGCCGCCGGCATGGTCTTCCTCGGCAACCGCCTGCTGATGGACACCCAGAAGCTTGCGCTTGGGGCCCTGCAAGCTGACGCCGCGCGGCTGCAAGGCGAAGGCCGCACGGTGGTGCACGTGGCGCAGAACGGCAAGGTGATCGGGCTCATCGCCATCGCCGATGCCATTCGGCCCACCGCCAAGGCCGCGGTGGCCAAGCTACGCGAGCGCGGCATCGAGGTCGTGATGCTCACCGGCGACAACGCCGGCACCGCCAAGCGCATCGCCGCCGACCTGGGCATCACCAGCGTGCTGTCCGATGTATTGCCCGGTCAGAAGGCCGCCAAGATCAAGGAACTGCAGGCCACGGGAAAACGGGTCGGGATGGTCGGTGACGGTGTCAACGATGCGCCCGCCTTGACCCAGGCCAACGTGGGATTTGCCATCGGCGCCGGCACCGACGTGGCGATGGACAGCGCCGATGTGGTGCTGATGAAGAGTGACCCCTACGACATCGTCGGCGCCATCGAACTGTCGCGCGCGACGCTGCGCAAGATGCACCAGAACCTGTGGTGGGCGGTGGGCTACAACGTGGTCGCCTTCCCGCTGGCCGCAGGGGTGCTCTATCCCTTCACGCTGTCACCCGAGATCGCGGCACTGTCGATGTCGGGCAGCTCGGCGGTGGTGGCCATCAACGCGCTGCTGCTCAAGCGCACCAAGCTGGCCGGGATCAAGAGCGCCAAGCCCAAAGCCGCCGCTCCTGTGGCGTCGGATGCCGCTGGGGCGACTGCATGAACGAGCAAAGGCCCATTGCGGTCCGCATCTCGATTGCTGCGGATCGCGCCGCAGCCTACACCAACGGCACCGTGGCGCCTGTGCAGGACCTGCTACCCGCATTGCCGGCGTTGCAGCGCGGCGTCAAGGAATCGTCCGACCTGCTAACGCGGCTATTTCGCGTCTTCGATGGAAGCCTTGCGCTACGCTTGTGGAACGGCACCACCTTGAGCTTGGGCAACGCGGGGCGTGTCAACCTGCGTCTGTCGTTCACGTTGGTGCGTCGGCACCCGAGCGTGGTCCGGTCGCTGGTCCTTGGGCGTGACCCGATGCCGTTGGTACCCGGGAACTGGCGCAATATTTCCGCCTGTCGGCCCAACGCAGGCGATCGATCAGTCGCGTCATGACACTGCTTTTGACCACAAGGAGATAGACATGGACTGGCTCGCACAGAACTGGATCTGGATACTTTTCGCAGTGGCCTTCGTGGCCATGCACATGTTTGGGCACGGCGGCCATGGCGGCCACGGCTCGGATCAGGGTGGTCGCCGCGATGCGAGCACCGTCCCAGCGGGGCGGCCGGAAGGATCCAGCCCAATGACGCCCGCCAATACGCGCGGCCCGCACCAGCACTAGGAGCATCTCATGCTGAACATCAAAGTTGTTTCATGGGCGCTCGCCACAACGACGGCGATCTCGTTTGTTGTCTGCGTGACCTACGGTCTCGCGACGCCGGAGACCCTGCACATGCACGCCTTCCTCGAGCAGGTGCTGCCGGGCTTCAAGTGGCTCACGCTGCAGGGTTTCTTGATCGGGCTGGTCGAAAGCTTTCTCTATGGTGCCTACGCCGGTCTGGTGTACGTGCCGGTCTACAATTTCTTTGCGCGCCGGTTCAATCCCGTCACTTCCTGAGGAACACATCATGGCCACACGACCCCTGAATCACCTGCGGCAAGCCTTGGCAACCCGAGTGCCTGACCTTGATGCGCCACGCCAAGCGCTGATGGCATGAGCGCAGACCGGACGCGATCCTCCTCGCAGCTCGAGGCCGCACTTTCCAGGTGGGACAACGAAGGAGGCGCGCGAGCGCGGCGGCTGCTGTCTGACAGCGCTGCGCCGAAGAACGTTCCTCAATCGATGAGCACTGAACTCGAGCGTCTGCGCGTTCGTGTGATTGCACTGGAGAACCTGGTGATCTCGCTGCTTTCCCAAGCCCCTGAGCGACAGCGTGCGCTGGGTCGCGAGATGGCCACGTTTATCTCACCTAGATCAGGGTTCACTCAGCACACCAGAACGCTGGATGCGGCTGCTGAGATGGTCCATCTTGTCGAACGAGCCCAGCACTTCCAGGGGTGGGTCGAGGGTGGGCTTCTGTCATGAATACTCTACCGAACCCCTCGACAATCGCATCCGCAGGCCTGCCGCCCGGCCCGATTTCGATGGAAGTGCTGAACAGCGAATGCTTCTGCATCAGCCTGGACACCGCGGCGCTGCGCCAGGCGCTGGAGTCCGAGATCGGCCAGCCCGGCCTGTTCGATTTGATCCAGCAGCGCTGCCCCTACCTGTTCGCGACGCGCCCGGTCTTTTTGTCGCACGAACACATGCGGCGCATGGCTCAAGTAGTGCAGGCCGTCGAGTCGGTGGTCGCGCTGCCGGCCTATCGCGAGGAGGTTCTGGCCGCCGCACCCACCATTGCGCGGCACGATCCCGGTGGCGCCAAGGGCGTGTTCTTCGGCTACGACTTCCATGCCACCGAAGGTGCCTTCGGGCTCATCGAGATCAACACCAATGCGGGCGGTGCGATGCTCAACGCCGTGCTGGCGCGGGCACAACGCGCTTGTTGCGCGGCGCTGCAGGGTCTGGAGCCGTCACCGGACGCAGCCAGTTCGTTCGAGGAAAGCATCATGTCGATGTTTCGTCGAGAGTGGTCGCTTAGTGGACACGAGCGACCGTTGCGCAGCATCGCCATCGTCGACGAGAACCCCGCGCAACAGTACCTTTACCCGGAATTTTTGCTGTTCCAGCGATTGTTTCAGCGGCACGGGGTACAAGCGGTGATCGCCGGCCCGTCCGAGTTCACGTTGCGGGGGGGTGTGCTCTGGCACGGCGATCTGGCGATAGACATTGTCTACAACCGTCTGACCGATTTTTCGCTGGCCGAACCCGCCAGCGCGACGCTGCGAGAGGCTTACCTGACGAACGCCATGGTGCTCACGCCGCACCCGCGAGCGCATGCCCTGTACGCGGACAAGCGCAATCTGACCTTGCTCAGCGATGCAACGCGGCTGCAGGCGTTGGGCGTGCCGCAGGCCACACAAGATGTTCTGCTGGCCGGCATTCCCCATACTCAAATTGTAGACCCGCAACAAGCCGAGCGGCTCTGGCGTGACCGGCGACGGCTGTTCTTCAAGCCCTTCGCCGGGTTCGGCGGCCGTGCCGCCTACCGGGGCGACAAACTCACCCAGCGCGTCTGGCAGGAAATCCTCGCCGGCGGCTATGTGGCACAGGCGCTGGTGGCGCCCGGCGGACGTGCTCTCTCGAACCAGGAACCGGTGCAAATGCACAAGTTCGACCTGCGCACCTACACCTACGATGGCAGCGTGCAGTGGGTGGCGGCGCGTTTGTACCAGGGCCAGACCACAAACTTTCGCACCCCCGGCGGCGGCTTTGCGCCGGTGTACGAAGGGCCGGCAGACAGACATATGATGGGTTGCACGCCGGTGCAGCATGAAAGCCGCTTGTTTCTGCTCGACGACGACGCTGTTCAGGCGCTGGACCATGAGCGCTACGTGGCGCTCGCTCGTGGCGAGGCACCTGCAGGCGAGTTCGCCGACCGTCGCTTCATCCTGGTCGACTGGTACCTGCGCCTGGCCTGCAGCCAACCTGAGGCCGTCGTCAACGAAACTTGCAGCTGGCTGGTATTCGACGCCAATGGATGGCTGGACCCGCTCGCGGCCCATACGATCAACGTGCCGGCCAGCCCGACCGAAGCCCAGTGGGCGCAGATCCGCGCCCTGGTATTCGGCGACGCCGTTCCTCATCTCTCCTGAAGAATCGAGGTCCCCATGTGCGGCATCTGCGGTGAATTGCGCTTTGACGGTTCGACGGTCGACATGTCGGCGATCGAACGCATGTCTGACAGGATCGCCCGACGCGGCCCGGACCACGCCGGAATCTTCAGCGACGGCGCGCTGGCCTTGGGCCACCGCCGCCTGGCGATCATCGACCTCAGCGCTGACGGCGACCAGCCCATGATCGACGAGGAATTGAAGCTGGTGCTGGTCTTCAACGGCACGATCTACAACTACAAGGAACTGCGCGCCGAGCTCATCGCGATGGGCTACCGGTTCTTTTCCGAGAGCGACAGCGAAGTCATCCTGAAGGCCTATCACGCCTGGGGTGCGCAATGCGTGCAGCGCTTCTTCGGCATGTTTGCCTTTGCAGTATGGGACCAGCGCGATGCGCGCCTGTTCATGGCGCGCGACCGCTTCGGCATCAAACCGCTGTACTACACGATGGACGGATCGCGGTTGCGCTTCGCCTCCAGCTTGCAGGCCCTGCTGGCAGCGGGCGGTGTGGACACGGGCATCGACCCGGTGGCGCTACACCACCATTTCACCCTGCATGCAGTGGTGCCCGCACCGCGCACCATCCTCAAGGGTGTCAGGAAGCTCGGCCCCGCTACCACGATGACGATCAATGGCTCCGGCCACATTGAAGAGGCCATCTACTGGAAGCTCGATGCTACGCGCCCGGCGCAAGCCCTGTCCGAGGCGCAATGGCTGGCTGCCACCCGTGAGGTGCTGGTGCGGGCGGTGGAACGCCACCGCCTCGCCGCCGATGTACCCGTGGGTGTACTGCTCTCCGGTGGACTGGACTCCAGCCTGCTCGTCGGCCTGCTGGCTGACCACGTGGACGACCTGCAGACCTTCTCGATGGGTTTCGAGACGCTGGGCGAAGGGGGCGAAAAGGCTGATGAATTCGAGTTCTCCGACCAGGTGGCAGAACAATTCGGAACGCGCCACCACAAGTACCTCATTCCCTATGACGAAGTGCTGCGCCGCCTGCCCGAAGCGGTATTGCAGATGTCCGAACCCATGGTGAGCCAGGACGTGATCGCCTTTTACCTGCTGGGCGAGCGTGTTTCTAAGCAGGTGAAGGTGGTGCTTTCAGGCCAGGGTGCCGACGAAGTCTTCGGTGGCTACTTCTGGTACCCCCGAATGGATGCCGCCAAGGGCTCGGCTTTGGCGCGCTTCAGCGCCCACTACTTTGATCGGGACCACGACGAGTACCTTGAGATGGTCACTCCCGCTTATCACCTGCCCGACGTGACGGCCGCGCTGGTGGCGAAAGCCTTGGCACAGCCGCAGGCCGACACCTTCATCGATCAGGTACTGCGCTTCGACGCCACCACGCTGGTGGTGGACGACCCCGTCAAGCGCGTGGACAACATGGCGATGGCCTGGGGCCTGGAAGCGCGTGTGCCATTCCTGGACCACGAACTGGTGGAGCTGGCAGCGCGCATGCCCCCGGAGCTCAAGCTCAGGCAGGGCGGCAAGTTCCCGCTCAAGGCGATCTCCCGAGGTTTGATTTCGGACGCCGTGATCGACCGGCCGAAAGGCTATTTCCCGGTGCCGGTGCTGAAACACGTGAGCGGCGAGTTCCTGGCCTTCATGCGTGGCATCCTCAATTCAGACGCCTGTATCCGGCGCGGCCTGTACCAACGAGCCTATGTTGAGAAGCTGCTCGCGGCACCCGAAGCCTGGTTCACCCGCATCCAGGGCAGCAAGCTATGGCATCTGGCGCTGCTCGAGCTGTGGCTGCAATTGAACGTCGACGAACCTTATGGCTCGGCATCATCAACAGGCCCATCCCAGGCCAGAACGGAGACCCCATGAAATCGACCCGCCAATTGCACGATCTCGGCCAAAGCCTGTGGCTGGACAACATCACCCGCACACTGCTCGACGACGGCACGCTGGCGCGCTACATCGCTGAGGATTCGATCACCGGCCTGACCTCCAACCCCAGCATCTTCGATGCCGCCATCGGCGGCGGCGAAGCCTACGACGCGGCCATCCACGCCAAGACGCTGGCCGGGCTGGCCGGTGAAGCGCTGTTCACAGAGCTGGCGCTGGAAGACCTGCGACGCGCGGCCGACCTGTTCCGGCCGGTGTTCGACGCCACCGATCAGGCCGATGGCTGGGTCTCGATGGAAGTCTCGCCGCTGCTGGCCGTTGACACCGCAGGCTCCATCGCAGCAGCCCGCCAGATCCACGACCAGGCCCAGCGCGCCAACCTGTTCGTGAAGATTCCTGGCACGCCGCAAGGGATAGCAGCGATCGAGCAAGCGATCTTTCTCGGCATCCCCATCAATGTGACGCTGCTGTTTTCCTGCGCCCACTACCAGGCCGCTGCCGAAGCCTATCTGCGCGGCATCGAACGGCGCCTCGCGGCGGGACTCGATCTGCGCGTGGGCTCGGTCGCCTCGCTGTTCATCAGCCGCTGGGACGTGGCTGGCAACGCGCAACTGCCCACCGAGTTGCAGCACAAGCTCGGCATCGCGGTGGCCCGGCAAACCTACCGGGCCTACCGCGACCTGCTGGCTTCGACGCGCTGGCAGAAACTCGCCGCCGCCGGTGCAAAGCCTCAGCGCTTGCTGTGGGCCAGCACTGGCACCAAGGACCCTGCAGCACCCGATACCTTGTACGTCAGCGCGCTGGCCGCACCCGACACCATCAATACCCTTCCTGAGAAGACCTTGCATGCATTCGCCGACCACGGCCGACTGCAGGGCGTGATGCCAGCCGACGGGGGTGACGCCGAAGCGGTATTGGCGCAGATCACCGGGGCGGGTGTGGATGTCCCGACACTGGCCGCCAAACTCCAGCAAGACGGGGCGCAGTCTTTCGTCAAGTCGTGGCAGCAACTCATGCAGCGAATCGCCGAAAAATCGGGTGCGCTCAAGCCGGCTCCCCCTGCGTCGGCCATCGGCACATGAGCCAGATCATCAGCCCACTCGCCGGCAAGTCACTTCCGGCAGCGAAGCTCGTCGACATACAAGGCCTGTTGGCCGCGTACGCCGATCTGCAGCCCGACCCCACCGTGCCGGCGCAGCGCGTGGCATTCGGCACCTCGGGTCATCGCGGTACGTCGTTCGACGGCAGCTTCAATGCGTGGCATGTCCTGGCGATCACGCAGGCCCTGTGCGAGTACCGCAAGGGCAAAGGCATCGACGGCCCGTTGTTTATCGGTGTGGACACGCACGCACTCTCAAAGCCAGCGTTCGATGACGCGCTGGAAGTCCTGGCCGCCAATGGCGTGCAGACCATGGTCGCGCGTGGCGGCGAGTTCACGCCCACGCCGGCGGTCTCGCATGCGATCCTGGTCTACAACCGGGGCCGAAGCAGCGGGCTGGCCGACGGCATCGTCATCACGCCGTCGCACAACCCGCCCGACAGCGGCGGCTTCAAGTACAACCCGCCCCACGGGGGCCCGGCCGATGCCGACATCACCGGCTGGGTGCAAGAGCGCGCCAACGCCTTGCTCGAAGGCGGCCTCAAGGAGGTCAAGCGCATGGCGCTGGCCCGGGCGCGAAAAGCCGCCACGACACATGAACACGACTTCTTGGGCGCGTATGTCGCCGACCTCGGCAACGTGATTGACTTCGATGTGATCCGCAGCGCCGGCCTGCGCCTGGGCGTTGACCCGCTCGGTGGCGCCGGCGTGCACTACTGGGCGCAGATTGCCGAGCGCTACCAGCTCGACCTGACGGTGGTCAACACAGAAGTCGATCCGCAATTTGCATTCATGACGGCAGACTGGGACGGCAAGATTCGCATGGACCCGTCGTCCCGCTACGCGATGCAAGGCTTGATCGGTCTGAAGGACCATTACGACATCGCCTTCGCCTGCGATACCGATCACGACCGCCACGGCATCGTCACGCCCAGCAGCGGTCTGCTCGCGCCGAACCACTACCTCAGCGTCGCCATCGACTACCTGTTTCAGCACCGGCCGCAGTGGAGCGCTACGGCGGCAGTCGGCAAGACAGTGGTCAGTAGCACAATGATTGATCGTGTGGCTTCTCGCCTGGGCCGCACCTTGTTCGAAGCACCGGTCGGCTTCAAGTGGTTCGCAGCAGGCCTGTTTGATGGCAGCCTGGGCTTGGGCTGTGAAGAGAGCGCGGGCGCATCCTTCCTGCGCCGCGACGGCAGGGTGTGGACAACAGACAAGGACGGCATCGCGGCGGCGCTGCTGTCGGCCGAGATCACCGCCCGATCCGGGCGCGACCCGGGCGCCCGGTACAGCGAGCTGTGCACTGAGTTCGGAGAATTCTTTGCGGATCGCATCGATGCCCCGGCAAACACGGCGCAGAAGCAGGCCTTGGCAAGACTGACGCCCAAGCAGATCGTGCAGACTGAACTGGCAGGCGAGCCCATCACCAGCGTGATCGACCAGGCGCCCGGCAACCACGCGGCGATCGGCGGCATCAAGGTCAGCGCAAAAAGCGGCTGGTTCGCCGCGCGGCCTTCGGGCACCGAAGACATCTACAAGATTTACGCGGAAAGCTTCCAGGGCGACGCCCACCTGCGCCGCCTGCTCGCAGAGGCACAACGCATCGTGGACGCCGCAATTGAACCCAAGGAATCATCATGACGACCCTGACCCCCGACCTCCTGCGCAAGATGCACGCCTGGTGGCGCGCTGCCAACTACCTCTCGGTGGGGCAGATCTACCTGCACGCCAACCCGCTGCTCGAAGAGCCGCTGACCCTGGCACACATCAAGCCGCGCCTGCTCGGACATTGGGGCACCACACCTGGCCTGAACTTGCTGTACGTGCACCTGAACCGCCTGATCAGGGAGCACGATCTGGACATGATCAATGTCATCGGCCCCGGCCACGGCGGACCCGGGCTGGTGGCGAGTACGTACCTGGAAGGCACTTACACCGAAACCTATCCCGACATCTCGCGCGACCGGGACGGCATGCGCAAGCTGTTTCGCCAGTTCTCGTGGCCGGGAGGCATTCCAAGCCACGTGGCGCCGGAAACGCCGGGCTCGATCCACGAAGGCGGCGAGCTGGGCTACTCGCTGGCGCATGCGTATGGCGCGGCATTCGACAACCCCGATCTGATCGTGGCTTGCATCGTCGGTGACGGTGAAGCAGAAACCGGCGCGCTGGCGACAAGCTGGCATTCGAACAAGTTCTTGAACCCGGCGCGCGATGGCGCGGTGCTGCCAATCCTGCACCTCAACGGCTTCAAGATCGCCAACCCCACCGTGCTGGCGCGCATCGGCCGGGAGGATCTGACGGCCTTGCTGCGAGGCTACGGCCACGAGCCGCACTTCGTGGTCGGCGACGATCCGATGACGGTGCACCAGCAACTGGCGCAGACGCTGGATGCCGTCCTTGCGCAGATCCACACCATTCAGGCTGCCGCGCGTGCGCCGCATGCGCCCATACCGGCGTCACTTCCGCGCTGGCCGATGATCGTGTTGCAGACGCCCAAGGGTTGGACCGGCCCCAAGGAGGTCGATGGCCTGCCGGTGGAAGGGACGTGGCGGGCGCACCAGGTGCCGATCACGCAGTTCACCAACGCCGAGCACATCCGCCAGCTCGAAGACTGGATGCGCAGCTATGCGCCGCAGGAACTGTTCGACGCCAATGGCCGCTTCCGCGAAGAATTCGCAGCACTCGCACCCACCGGCAACAGGCGCATGGGCGCCAATCCGCATGCCAACGGCGGTGCATTGCTCGCACCGCTGGTCATGCCGGACTTCCGCGACTTCGCGGTGCCGGTTTCGGTGCCAGGCGGCACGATGGGTGAGTCCACGCGCGTGCTCGGAACCTTCCTCGCCGAGGTGATGCGCAGGAACACCGGTAGCGCCAACTTCCGCCTCTTCGGGCCTGACGAAACTGCATCCAACCGGCTCGGTGCGGTGGTGGAAGTCGCCGGCAAGGCGTGGATGGCCGGCATCGACGCGGTCGACCTCAATCTTTCAGCCGACGGCCGGGTGATGGAAGTGCTGAGCGAACACCTGTGCGAGGGCTGGCTCGAAGGCTATCTGCTGACCGGGCGTCATGGCCTGTTCTCGTGCTACGAGGCGTTCGTGCACATCATCGACTCGATGTTCAACCAGCATGCCAAGTGGCTGGAGGTGTGCCGGCAGATTCCGTGGCGCTTGCCCATCGCGTCGCTCAACTACCTGCTTACCTCGCATGTCTGGCAGCAGGACCACAACGGCTTTTCGCACCAGGACCCGGGCTTCATCGATGTGGTGGCGAACAAGAAAGCCGACGTGGTGCGCATCTATCTGGCACCCGACGCGAACTGCCTGCTCTCGATTGCCGACCACTGCCTGCGCAGCCGCAACTACGTGAACCTGATCATCGCCGGCAAGGCACCGGCGTTGCAGTGGCTCGATATCGAGTCGGCCGCACACCACTGCGCAGTAGGCGCCGGCATCTGGCCGTGGGCCAGCAACGATTCCGGTGATGCCCAAGGTGGGCCCGATGTGGTGATGGCCTGCGCCGGCGACGTGCCGACGCTCGAAACGCTGGCTGCCGTCGCGCTGCTGCGCGGGTATGTGCCGGACATCCGCATCCGTGTCGTGAATGTGGTCGATCTGATGGCATTACAGCCGCAATCCGAGCATCCGCACGGCCTGGACGATGACGCGTTCGATGCCATGTTCACGCTGGACCGGCCCGTCGTGTTCGCCTTCCACGGTTACCCCGGGCTGATCCACCGCCTCACCTACCGCCGCCACAACCACGACAACCTGCATGTGCGCGGCTACAAGGAAGAAGGCACGACGACCACGGCGTTCGACATGGTGGTGCTGAACAACATCGACCGCTATCAGCTGGCGCTCGATGCCATACGCCGTATCCCGCGACTGGCGCATCTTGTGGACGACGCCACCCGGCGATATGAGGCGAGCATCACGCGGCACAAGGCCTACATCAGCGAACACGGTGAGGACTTGCCGGAAGTGCGTGACTGGCGCTGGCCAGCATGAGCGATGACCTGGGTCGGCCCGTGCTGGCCTTGAACGCGGGCTCGTCGTCGCTCAAGTTCGGCTTTTTCATGGTGGGCGCGAGCGGTAGCCGCGTGCTGCTGTCCGGAGCGGAAGAAACGCTTGCGAAGCCGCAGGCAGCGGTCGCCCGTATTGCGCAGCGCATGGAAGCGCAGGGCTTGCCCGCGCCCATTGCGGTTGGCCACCGCATCGTTCATGGGGGACCGCAGTGCCGCCGCCATACTTTGATCGACGCTGCGGTGATGTGGCAACTGGAAGCGGCGACCGCGTTCGCGCCCCTGCACGTGCCGCCCGCACTGGCGCTGGTGAGAGCGGCGCAGGCGTGCTTCTCCGGCATCGCGCAGGTGGCGTGTCTCGACACAGCGTTCCATGCCGGCATGCCGGACGTGGCCCGCACGCTTCCCCTCCCGCGCGAGCTGCGCGCGCTGGGCATCGAACGCTACGGTTTCCACGGCCTGTCGGGCGAATCGATCGTGCGGCAACTGGGCAGTGATTTGCCGCCGCGCGTGGTGATTGCCCATCTGGGCCACGGCGCCAGCGTCACTGCGGTAGCCCAGGGGGCATCGGTAGACACCAGCATGGGGCTGACGCCGACAGGCGGCGTGATCATGAGCACACGCTGCGGCGACATCGACCCGGGCGTGCTGGCGTATGTGGTTCGCGAGCATGGCTATGACGCAGCCCAGCTCGAAGCACTGATCGATCAGCGCTCGGGCCTGCTCGGGATTTCCGGCCTCAGCGGCGACATGCGCGAGCTTCATGCGGCCGCAGCGTCGACTTCCGCGTCGGGCGCTGATGCGCGGCTGGCCATCGCCATGTTCTGCGCTTCCGTGCGCAAGCAGATTGCCGCGATGGCGGTCGTGCTGGGCGGCGTGGACCTCCTGGTGTTCACGGGTGGTATCGGCGAGAACGATGCTTCGACGCGCGCTTTCATCTGCGAGGGACTCGAAGTGCTGGGCATTCACAAAGCAATGACCCGGGTATCTCCGGCACAGGAAGAAGAACTGATCGCTTGGCGCACCTGGCAGCTGACGCAACCGCCCAACTGAACGACCATATTGGAGCTCCCATGACGAACACACTCGACCAGCAGTGCATCGACACCCTGCGTTTCCTCTCGGTAGATGCCGTGCAAAGGGCCAACAGCGGCCATCCCGGTATGCCCTTGGGCGCCGCGCCCATGGCCTATGCGTTATGGACGCAGTTTCTCAAATGCAATCCTGCGAACCCCGACTGGGCCGACCGAGACCGTTTCGTGCTCTCCGTCGGTCACGGATCGGCACTGCTTTACAGTCTGCTGCATCTGAGTGGCTACGACCTTTCGCTCGACGACATCAAGGCCTTTCGCCAATGGGGCAGCAAGGCGCCAGGCCACCCGGAACGCGGGCACACCCCAGGCGTCGAAGTCACCACAGGGCCGCTGGGCCAGGGCTTCGCAAACGCGGTTGGTATGGCGATCGGCGAAGCGCAACTCGCGGCACGCTATAACCGGCCGGGACACGCGGTCATCGATCACCACACCTATGTGATCGTCGGTGACGGCGACCTGATGGAAGGTGTGGCGGCCGAAGCCACTTCGCTGGCCGGGCATCTGAGGCTCGGCAAGCTGGTCTGCCTTTACGACGACAACCGCGTGACGCTTTCTGCCGGCACCGACATGGCATTCACGGAAGATCGGGCTGCTCGATTCGAAGCCTGTGGCTGGCATACCGTGGCGGTGGCGGATGGCAACGATGTCGAGGCGATCGCTGCAGCGCTGCAAGCGGCGCGGTCGCAGGCCTCAAGGCCGTCGCTGATCCTGGTGCGCACGCACATCGGCTACGGCTCGCCTAACAAGCACGACAGTTTCGAAGCCCACGGTTCGCCGCTTGGCGTTGAAGAGGTTCGGCTGACGAAGCAGCGCCTTGGCTGGCCCACCGAGTCGCCATTCCTGATACCCGAGCCGGCGCTCGCGCACATGCGGCAGGCGCTCGCGCGCGGGCAGAACGCCGAGGCAACGTGGAGCCAACGCATGCAGGCCTACGCGCTGGATTTTCCGGACCTGGCAGCAGAACTGCAGTGCAGTCTGCGCGGCGAACTGCCCTCCGGCTGGGACGCCGACATCCCGACATTTCCTGCTGATGCCAAGGGCATGGCCACGCGAGCTGCGTCGGCCAAGGTGATGAATGCAATGGCCCAGCGGCTGCCCGCGTTGACCGGCGGCTCGGCCGACCTGGACCCTTCAACCAAAACCGCGCTCAAAGGGGGTGGCGATTTCAATCCTCCCGTGACCCAGACCGACGACACCCAGGGCGCCGACAGCGGCGGCTGGAGCCCTGCTGGCCGCAACCTGCACTTCGGCGTGCGCGAACACGCGATGGGCGCCATCGTTAACGGCCTGGCTGCGCACGGCGGTTTCATCCCGTTTGGCGCCACCTTCCTGATCTTCAGCGATTACATGCGCCCGGCAATCCGGCTGGCGGCGCTGATGAAGCTGCATGTCGTTTACGTGTTCACCCACGACAGCCTGGCCGTCGGCGAAGACGGCCCCACGCACCAGCCGGTGGAGCAGCTGGCCAGCCTGCGCGCGATTCCGGGGCTCACCGTGATCCGCCCGGCCGACGCCAATGAAACCGAAGTGGCCTGGAAGGTGGCGGTGGAAAGCCGACAGCGTCCTGTGTTGCTGGCGCTGACCCGGCAGGAGGTGCCCACGCTGGACCGCAGCCGTTATGCGAGCGCCGAAGGGCTGCGTCGTGGCGCCTATGTGCTCAACGATGCGAATGACCAGCCGCCGGTGTTGATCCTCATCGCCAGTGGCTCGGAGGTCGCCCTGATCCTGGCCGCCGCCGAGCGGTTGCAAAGCGAAGGCATTGCCGTGCGCTGCGTGTCGATGCCGAGCTGGGACCTGTTCGATGCCCAGCCGCAGAGCTACCGCGACGGCGTATTGCCGCCAACCGTGCCAGCGCGGCTGGCGGTGGAACTGGGCATGACTCAGGGCTGGCATCGCTATGTCGGCGACCGCGGCGATGTGCTCGGCGTTGAACGCTTTGGCGCGTCCGCTCCGGCCGACATCCTGCTGCGCGAATACGGCTTCACCGTCGACAACGTAGCTGCACGCGCACGCAAGCTACTGACCGGTATGCGAAGCGTTGGGTAGCCGCAGCAGCGTGGCGGCATCCGCATCGACCAGATCGCCGATGTGCTCGACCGTGACATCAGGCGTCGGGTACAGGCTCGCGTTGACCGGGTCGAGGGCGTAATGTCCCTGGCGCGGGAACACGGTCGTCAGGCGATTGCCCAGGACCGCTTTCACTGCCGCCAGCAGCCGCACCTTGTCGTCGACCATGACGTAATGGCGCGCCGGATGTTGACGCTGAACCGCTTCAAGCATCTGCTCCTTGTGAACGTAGATCAGCACGCGGCCACCGACCGCATCCCACAAGCCCGAACGCTGAACCTTGCGCGGCTGGAATACGACGTCACCGTCGGAGAGGATCACCGTCGGGCCGAACCGGTCGAGGTGGGCAATGACCTCAAGCGCACGCGGATACAGTCGCTCGGCGAAGGGGTAGTCGATAAGATAGGCCGCCATCAGCAGCAGCCGCTCATCGGCCGACACGCCGTGTTCGGCGTTAGCCCGGTAGCGCTGTAGCGCACCGAGGTAATCGGCGTAGCCCAGTTCCTCGCGCAGTTCTTCGAAGATGGCCCAGTAGCGGCCCGAACTGGCAACGCCGAATGTGCTCTCGAGGTGGCGCCGAAGGTCGAGGATGATCCGGTCGTTGTCGAGCAGCGTGTTGTCGACGTCCAGCAGGAACACCACGTCCGGTGTCGTGTTCGGGCTCATATCTGCCCCTCGGCAGTCGAGCACGGGCAGGGTGACACCGGATGCCTCATTTCGAGTCGTCTACGGTTTTTTCGGCATGGCCACCAAATTCGTGGCGCATGGCCGACAGCACCTGGTTGGCAAAGCCGGCTTCGCCACGCGAAGCGAAACGCTGGTACAAGGCGGCGCTGAGCACATGCGTGGGCACCGCTTCGTCGATCGCCGCCTGCAGCGTCCAGCGGCCTTCCCCCGAATCGGAGACACGTCCGCCGTAGGCCCCAAGCTGGGGGTCGTGCAGCAATGCGCCGGCCGTCAAATCTAGCAACCACGAGCCGATCACGCTGCCGCGGCGCCAGACCTCGGTGATGTCGGGCAGGTTCATCTCATATTGGTAGAACTCGGGATCGCGCAGCGGCGTGGTTTCGGCATCGGCCGTCTGTGTACCTTTGCCGACATTGGCGTTTCGCAGGATGTTAAGCCCCTCGGCATAGGCTGCCATCACGCCGTATTCGATGCCGTTGTGAACCATCTTGACGAAGTGGCCAGCGCCGTGCGGTCCGCAGTGCAGGAAACCTTGCTCGGCACTGGCGTGACCGCCGCTGCGTCCGGGCGTGCGCGGTGCGGCGCCTACACCCGGCGCCAGCGCCATGAACACAGGTTCCAGGCGTTTCACAACATCGGCTTCGCCGCCGATCATCAGGCAGTAACCACGCGCCTGACCGGCAACGCCGCCACTGGTGCCGACATCGACATGGTGAAGCCCCGCTGCGGCCAGATCCTTGGCGCGTCGAATGTCATCGCGGTAATACGAATTGCCGCCGTCGATCACGATGTCGCCCGCGTCCAGATGCGTGACCAAATCGGCGAGTGCCTGGTCCACGGCGCCAGCCGGCACCATCAGCCAGATCGCCCGCGGGCGAGTCATTTTCGAGACCAGTTCGGCAAGCGACGCTGCGCCTTCGGCACCGTCACTCTGCAGTCTAGCCACCACCGCAGGCTGCCGGTCGTGCACGACACACCCGTGACCCTTCGCCAGCAGGCGCCGAACCATGCTCGCGCCCATTCGTCCCAAACCGATCATTCCGAGCTGCATCTGCTTGTCCTTAGCGCCAATCACCTACGCCGCACGCCAGACATGAATGACCATCGAGAGCAATTTCACTTTGGGCATGTCGGTGCCGGGACGAAGTGTTACTGTAGCGGCCCAGCCGGGGTCAGTCAATACGTTGGCGCACATTGCCAAACGCCCAAGGGCTAAATGGCTGAACCGTGCAGGCGATTAATCCGCCCGCATGACGTGATCACTTTCCTCGCATGGCGTCGCCACATTCATCTTTCCCGAGGGTGCGCCACCGCACAGACGCTTCGCGCATGAACACGTACTTTGAGTGCACAAGACTATGATTGCGCATTCGCGATGCAGCCACGCCCAACTTCATTGAAGGAGTCCGTTCAATGACCCACAACCATTCCACTGCGGAGATGGAAACGGCATTCAAGGCCTCGGAATTTGAAGGTCGCGAGTCCAGCGGCATCCAGTTGGTGAGGAGGCAACTCGAAGATCACTTTCTTGAGAAACCTCCCGATACCACCGAATGGCCTGAAAAGCGGTTCGTGTTATGAGCGAGCCGCTACAGAATAGGTGCCCAAATCATGCCCATAGGCTATACCCAACCGTTGTACATCCTGCCTTTCGATCACCGCGCGTCTTTCGTGAGCGGCATGTTCGGCTGGCACGGCGCGCTCAAGCCTGAGCAGATCGCGCAAATCACCGCTGCCAAGCGCGTGATTTATGACGGCTTCACGGCCGCAGTGGCAGGCGGTGTTGACAAGGACAAGGCCGGCATCCTGGTTGATGCACACTTTGGCGAAGAGATCCTGCGCGATGCAAAACGCAGCGGAATCATCACCTGCGTCCCCGCCGAGAAGAGCGGGCAGGACGAATTTGACTTCGAGTTCGGCGACGACTTCGCGCGGCACATCCGGGCCTTTGCGCCGACCTTTTGCAAGGTGCTGGTGCGCTACAACCCCGAAGGCGATGCGGCCATGAACCGCCGCCAGGCGTCGCGTCTTCGGAGACTGTCCGAATACCTCGGTGGTGGCCCATCAAGATTCATGTTCGAGCTGCTGGTGCCCGCAACGCCCACACAGCTTGAAGCACTCGGCGGGGACGTCCAAGCCTACGACCGCAAGGTCCGGCCCGCACTGATGCTGCACGCCCTGCGCGAGCTGCAGGATGCGGGGGTCGAAGCCGATGTCTGGAAAGTCGAGGGCCTCGACAACCAAGGCGACTGCGAGCGCCTCGTCTCGATGGCGCGGCGCGACGGGCGCGCGAACGTGGGCTTCATCGTGCTCGGGCGCGGTGAGAACGAGCAGCACGTTCGCGCTTGGCTGGCCACCGCAGCGGGCGTAGCCGGTTTCATCGGCTTCGCGGTGGGGCGGACCACCTTCTGGGAGCCGCTGGTCGCCGTACGCGACAAGAAAATCACTCGCGAGGTTGCTGTGGCTGAAATCGCCCGGCGCTACCGACAGTGGGTTGATATTTTCGAGCTGGCCAAGGCTGCAGCCAGTTTTTCAGACGGGGTGGCTGCTGTAGGGCTTGCGAGGCCCCCGGAAGGTTGAGACTCGTGACCCCTCCTGTGCAGCAACATGCGATTTCGCTGAACTTCGGTGAAACACGGCTGGACGCATTGCAGCGGCATGCCTTCGAGTATTTTTTGCGCGAGACCAACCTTGCGAACGGGCTCGTCGCCGACAAATCGCAGCCGGGCTCGCCCGCAAGCATCGCCGCCGTGGGCTTTGCGCTGGCGGTTTATCCGGTGGGGGTCGAGCGTGGCTGGATGACGCGCGCGGATGCGCTGGCCCGCACGCTGGCGGTGCTGCGGTTCTTCTGGGCCAGCCCACAAGGAACTGCGCCCGACGCGACCGGGTACAAAGGCTTCTACTACCACTTTCTCGACATGAGCACGGGTCACCGCGCGGGCTTGTGCGAGCTGTCCACCATCGACAGCACATTCCTCATTGCCGGCATGTTGGCCGCCGCTGCGTACTTCGACCACGAGGACGAAGACGAACAAGCAGTGCGCACGCTGGCCGACGCGCTGTACTGCCGGGTCGATTGGGCATGGGCTTGCAACGGGGCAGCGACCGTAACGCATGGGTGGAGACCCGAAGCCGGCTTCCTGCCCTACCGCTGGAGCGGCTACGATGAAGCCACCTTGCTATACGTGCTGGGACTAGGCTCGCCGACGCACCCGCTGTCGGCCGAGAGCTACGCAGCCTGGACCTCAACTTACGAGTGGAAGACGATCTACGGCCACGAGCTGCTCTATGGCGGCCCACTTTTCATCCACCAGTATTCGCACATCTGGCTGGACCTGCGCGGCATCCAGGACGTCTTCGCGCGCGACAAGGGCATCGACTACTGCGAGAACAGCCGCCGCGCGACCTACGTGCAGCGGGAGTACGCCATCCGCAACCCGCTGGACTTTGCGGGCTACGGTGAAAACTTCTGGGGTCTGACCGCGAGCGATGGGCCAGGCTCGACGACGCGCCGCATCAAGGGCATAGAGCGTTCGTTCTTCGACTATGTGGCACGCGGCGCACCGTACGGACCCGACGACGGGACCGTCGCACCCTGGGCCGTGGCCGCATCGCTGCCTTTTGCGCCTGAGATCGTGCTGCCGACACTGCAGCATTTTCAGGACGTCTATCCACAGGTCACTGGCGAATACTGCTTCAGGTGCAGTTTCAACCTGAGCTTCTCGGACGAGGCTGAAAGCGATGGCCACGTGGGCTGGACATCGCCCTATCACTTCGGCATCAATTTGGGCCCAGTCGTGCTGATGTGCGAGAACTACCGGTCAGGATTACTTTGGCGGTTGATGAGAGCTTGCCCTGCCATCGTAAGCGGGCTGAGGCGGGCAGGATTCAGGAACGGTTGGTTATGAACGCGCCCGCCAGTCGAGCGCTCAGTCCACCGGGACACGCGCGGTGAAGCCGCATTACGTTTGGCTCATCTGGTCAAGCGCCTTTCTGATTTCCTGGGCTGTCCTCTACTTGGCCCGGCCGCCACTTCGTGCGGTCATGTGGCCGCCAATCTCGCGATCACGCTGTTCGGGCTCACGGAGCTGATCTTCGTGCCTGAATACTGGAATCCGCCCAGCCTCTTCAATCTGGCCCAACGCACCGGATTCGACATCGAGAGCCTGATTTTTTCTTTTGCTCTCGGGGGCACCGGCACGGTGTTGTACGACGCCCTCGCCGGACGAGACCTTGTGCCAGCCAGTGCCGCGTTACGCCAGGCGCTGCAGCACTGCCTGCATCGATGGGCAATGCTGTTGCCATCCGCAACGTTTGTGCCGCGCTGCGTCCTGCCTTGGAATCCGATCTAGGAGTCTGGGCGGCAGAGGGATTTAAAAATTCAGAGAAAATTTCGACCTCTCAGAATCGCTCAGGCTGCGTTTTTCGATGCAGGGAAGGGGTCAAGTACCCCCGAAAACGTTGACTTTTTAATGCATTTTCTTCTGGCGCTCAGACTCCTAGTGTCGCGTCATGAAAAATTTGTCGGGTAAAGCCGTTTGAGTTTGACGCGGGCATCCTTGGTGGTGAATTGCCAGTTGACTTTGGCCTGACGGTTGTCGCGGAGGGCTTGCCAGGCAGCGACTTCGCTTCGCACGGTCTCGATGTTGTCGATGCGCCGATCCAGACACTGGCTCACCATGACATTGATCTCAATTTCTGCCATGTTCAGCCAGCTGCCGTGCTTCGGGGTGTAGACAAACTCGAAGCGGTCCCACAGCGCCTTGGCTTTCTCCGGGGTAAACGCCTCGTACAGCGAGGCCGGCGTGTGCGTATTCAGGTTGTCCATCACCAACGTGATGCGCTCGGCGTCAAGGTAGCTTTCAGCGATGTCTTGCACGAACACCGCCCAGTCCAGTTTGGTCCGCCGCTCGGTGACCTTGGTCAGGCGCAGACCGGCCAGCGGCTCGCTGGCCATGAACACGTTGCACACGCCGCAGCGTTCGTACTCGTAGTCATGGCGCTCGGGCCGGCCGGGCGCCACTGCAATGGGCTCGCGCGTCTCGCGAATGAGTTGGCGAGGCGTCTCGTCCATGCACACCACGGGGTGCTTCGCATCGTAAGGCCGGCTGTAGATGTCCAGCACCTTTTCCATGGCGGCCACGAATTGAGCGTTGGCCTGGGGCGCGATCACCCAGCCGACTTTCCTCCAGGGCTTGAGTTCGTTTTTTTGAGCGTGCGGCGCACCGTCTCGTGCGAGACGCTATCAATCAATTCGAGCTCGACCAGCCGGTCGGCCAGCAGCCGCAGCGACCAGCGGGCCTGGCCTTCGGGAGGCGCCGAGCAACTCAGCGCCAACAGCTGCGCTTCCAGGCGGCCATCGATCAACAGGTCGTACTCGCACTTGGAGGGCTGGCGGTTCAGCGTCAGCGCCAAGCCTTCCAGGACAAACTTCTTCTTGATCCTGTCCACCTTGCGCTCACTCACGCACAGCATGGCTGCGATGTCGCAGGTGCGGGGGCGTTCGGTGCGGCTACCGGCTTGGTCGCAGTTAAGCAGTATCAAGGCATTGATGACCTTGGACGCGGCGTGCGTGCCTTTGCCCGCGATGTCCTGCAGCTCGACTCTTTCTTGTTCTGACAAGGTGACTTTGTAATGCTCCATCCCCCATTGTCTACGTCAATTACCTCATGACGCGACACTAGAGCCAGCGGCGCAAAGCTCGTCCGATGGCTTCGAGTGGCAGATTCGTCCAGGACCGCCCGGACCACCTGTCGCCATGGATCAGGCGCGAGGCGGATATGTCCTCGCAGAACTGCCGATGCAGGCGCTCGCAATCATCGGGTGCAGTCGTCGCGAGCAGCAACTCGTAGTTGAGAAAGAAGCTGCGGTAGTCGAAGTTGGCGCTCCCGAGCGTGGCCCAATGTCGGTCGACCACCACGGTTTTTGCGTGGAGCATGCGTGGCAGGTACTCGTAAATGCGCACGCCGGCGGACATCAGTGACGCGTAGAGCGCGTGCGCCGCCCATCTCGTGATCGGCACATCGCTCTTTGCCGGGACCAGCAATCGTACGTCGACGCCTCGACGCGCGCAGGCCATCAAGTGGTGCAGGGTGGACAGGTCGGGAACGAAGTAAGGCGTCGTAAGATAGATGCGCTCGTTGGCAGATTGGAACGCCTCGGCGTAGAGGCAGCGAATGCGATGCCGGCAGGCTCGCGAGTGGTTCGAGACGAGTTGCAGCTCGCGCACATCGCGCTCAACCGGCGTCCAGCAGCGGTGGCCTCGCCAAAACGCGTCGAAGAGGTACGCTGCATCGGCTGCCAAAGCTCCAGAAACTTCCGCGTGCGTGTCTCGCCACCGCGACTCGCCGTAGCACTGGCGCGAGCTCTCGCGGTGAATATTGAACCCGCCGATGTACGCGACACGGTCGTCGACAACGAGCAGCTTGCGGTGGCTTCGCCGGTTGTAGCGCAGCGGTTCGCGCCAACTCCAGCGATGGAACCATCGCAGTTGCACGCCGTGGTCGCGCAGGTAGCGCTGCAGCGAAGACGACGTGCTGCCCCAGGCACCTGCCGCGTCCAGATGCACCCGGACATCGACGCCCGCAGCAGCGCTTTTCACCAACGCCTGGGCGAATCTCCAGCCGACTTCGTCGCTGGCGAAGATGTAGCTCTCCATGCGCACGACGGTGTTGGCGCTATCGATTGACGCGAGCATCGCTTCGTACAGTGCGTCGCCCTCCGTGAACAGCTGATCGATTTGACTCAACCGAGCCTCGGATCGGAAACTGTGGATTCCCGGTTCCGGGCCTCGATACATCGGGTCGAGCATCATCACGATCGCAACTGACGCCGCGTGAGCAGGACGGCCACCGGGGGCAGGATGATCCACTGAAGAATGGGAACCAGGCCGACGTTGACGCCCCACAAAACCGGCATGTCGGCCGAGTAGGTCCATCCCTCAAGCCACCGCCCGCTCGTGGCGAGTACCTCGATGACGGTCGTGATCAGCACACCAACGATCACGAAAATTGCGATTGGCATGGGCCCCGACTGCTGCAGCCAGCCGCGGCCACGCCCAGATACCGCCGCGACGGTCCAGAAGGCGATGACCATGATTCCCGCATCGCCGAAGGCCGCGCGTGTGCAGTATTGCAACGCGTCGCCGTGCGGCATGCTGGCCATGCCTACGAACAGCGGCGACTGGATGATTTCCCATGGAAAATTCAGCAGGAAAGCGAAGCCCGCCAGAGCGAGTTCGGGCCAGCGAAGTGCATTCCGCAGCTGCTTCGAAAAGCTAGGTTTCGTAGGTTTCACAATCGCAAGAGCCTTGCTCGTTCGAACTTTATCGTCACCGATGCGGGCTCCAAGCCACACATGGTGTGCTCAACGGTGCCAAAGACCGCCGTTTGACCCGGAATGCCATCCGGCAGGTCGGGCCACTCGCGCAAGGCATTTTTCATGCGGTGGCAGGTCATTGCAGTGCCAGGAAACGATTCGGAGTGATTCTGCTCGCCACTCACTCCGCACTCCAAGAGTGGATCAGCGCTTCCAAGTTTACCCGCACCTTTTACTTGGGCAACCCAGTAAAAGTTCACTAGGAGTCTGGGCACTCAAACCATCCTGGGAATGGCCCCGACTTGCCAAGGCTTGAGGGTTTTGTTGCTTCCGGGTTCTTCTGCCATCGACTGGTCTGCGCAATGCTGGACACACAGGCCACCTGACCGGATTGCTCAATCAGTTCGCACACTCGTGTTGTATGGGGCGCAGTCAGAGGCACGGCTTGCTCACGGCCGTTTTTTCATCGGTGATGAACAATATGCGTACCGTGTTGGCCAGTTCTTTGTCAATCGATGTTTCTTCCGCCCAAGGCGCAGTTCGCGAAGCGATGATTTATGCCAACGTTATTGCCAGTGACCTGGGCCCGATGATCATGCCCATCGCAAGCCTTGGCGACACTGCTCTGGCTGCATTTGCCGGCAACCATCATCGAATATCTCAAGACTCCGCCCAGCCGCGCCCACGCTGCAACAATTGCTGGAAAGCAGGGACGAGCCTGTGCAAGGTGGTCGCTGCGCAAGATGTGGCTCAGGTCAAACTGGTGGTCGCGATCTTCATTTGGTTGAAGATTTATCCGATGATGATCCAGAAGAAGTCTTAATTCATTAAACTCAACTTATGTCCTGCATTCGCCGAACCCGTCTGGTTACAGCGTTATTCGCGCTGCTCAGCCTGCTGTTCATGCAGTTGGCGGTGGCGAGCTACGTTTGCCCGGGCACTGCATCAAAAGTCGCTGAAGTTGCGGCGATGGCCGAAGCCGACATGCCATGCGCTGAATCCATGACGCTGGCCATGGACGAATCGCAGCCTAACCTGTGTCAGGCACACTGCCAGGCCGGGCAGCAAACAGCCGACAGGTATGAATTGCCTGTCCCGGTCGTCATGGTTACTCTTCCGGCCGATTTCACATTGCCACTTATTGCCCAGGTGTTTTGGGGAGCGCCATTGCAAGCGCCCCACCTGAGGCGCACCACGGCTCCGCCCGTCGCCATCCGGAACTGCTGCTTTCGTCTCTGACCCCCTGATCACTTGACGCTTGCCTGAATGCATTTCTGATGCATTGGCAGGTTTTTATTCGTGCTCAGGAGGTTTTATGTCTTTTTCGTTTCCGATTTACCGGGTCGCCGTTGCTGCCGTGCTTGTTGCCATGGGGTCCCCGTCCTGGGCAACTGACCCGTTGACCCTGGTGGAGGCGCAGCGCATTGCGGTGGGCCGTTCCCAGCAACTGCTTGCCCAGGATGCGCTCATCACTGCAGCTCGCGAGCAGGGCGTGGCGGCCGGTCAATTGCCTGACCCAGTGCTCAAGCTGGGCATTGACAACCTGCCGGCCAATGGACCGGACCGGTTGAGCCTCACGCGCGACTTCATGACCATGCGCCGTATCGGCATCATGCAGGACATTCCACGGCTTGAAAAACGCCAGCTCAGGGCGCAAAAGTTCGAGCGCGAGGCCGAGCGGACTCGGGCGCAGCGCCTGTTGACGCTGGCCAATGTGCAGCGTGACACCGCACTGGCCTGGCTGGACCGCTATTACGCGCAAGCCCAGCGTGAGTTGCTGCAGCAGCAGGTCGAGGAAACCACTTTGCAGGTGCAGGCCGCCGACAGTGCCTTTCGCACCGACCGGGGCAGCCAGGCTGACGTGTTCGCAGCCCGCGCCGCAGTGATCACTTTGCAGGACCGCCTCAGCCTGATTGACCGCCAGTCCCGCAGCGCTACGTTGATGCTGGCCCGGTGGGTGGGTGCTTTGGCTGCTGAACGGCCCACAACCGGATCGCCGCCCTGGCAAAGCACCCCGCTGCAAGCGGAGGTTTCGCTCGAGCACTTCAAGCGGCATCCTGACCTACTGGCCGTAAGCGCCGAAATTGATGCCGCTGAAACAGACGCGCAACTGGCACAGACGAACAGGAAGGCCGACATCAGCGTGGAAGCAAGTTACGCCCAGCGCGGCCCGGCCTATTCCAACATGCTCTCCATCGGGGTTTCCATTCCCTTGCAGTGGGACCAAAGCAATCGCCAAAACCGTGAACTGAGTGCCAAGCTGGCCATGGTCGACGAGGCCAAGGCGAGGTATGAGGACATGCTGCGCAAAACCGAAGCCGAAATCCGCAGCCTGCTCAACGACTGGCAAACCGGCAAGGAGCGGCTGGCAAGGTTTCATGAGGAGCTGATTCCCAATGCTCGCCAGCGCTCTGAGGCAACCCTGACGGCGTACCGCACCGGCAAAAGCGATCTGGCCGCCGCGCTGTCAGCTCGGCGCGACGAAATCGACGTGCGCATGCAGGCCCTCACGGTGGAGATGGAAACGGCGCGCGCCTGGGCGCAGGTCAACTTCCTCCTGCCCGAACCACACACTTCGGCCACCGCCAAGGATCAACCATGAACAAAAAATATCTCCTTTTCGCGCTGCTGGCTGCTGGTGTACTGGGCGCTACGGGGTACGTCTTGTATGCCCTGGGTGCCAAACAGGCTGGAACCATGCCAGCGGCCCCTATGAATATGCCTGCCGATGCTGGCGCCAGCCCAACCGCAGGCCCTCAAAGCATGGCAGAAGGAGAAGAGGCGACGCGCCGGCACATCAGCGCAGGACTCAAGGCCGGCGACACCGATCCAGTGACCGGCAGCAAGATCTTGTACTACCGTGACCCCATGGTGCCGGCCAGCAAGTTTGACAAGCCGGCCAAGTCCCCTTTTATGGACATGATGCTGGTGCCGGTCTACGCTGCAGGACAAGCCGATCAGGGCAAGCTCATCGTGAGCCCGCGCATCCAGCAAAACCTGGGCGTGCGCACCGCAGTGGTCACCGATGGCACATTGTCGCCACAGGTGTCTGCCGTCGGCAGCATCGCTTTTAACGAACGTGACCAGGCGACGGTTCAGGCCCGTGCCACTGGTTATGTCGAGCGATTGCATGTGCGCGCCACGCTCGACCGGGTCAGGAAGGGACAGCCGCTGCTCGATCTTTATGTGCCCGAGTGGGTGGCAGCGCAGGAAGAGTTTTTGGCTGTTAAACGCATGCAGGGCAGCGACCTTGCATCGCTGGTCGATGGCGCCCGGCAACGCATGCGCCTGGCGGGGATGAGCGACGAACAAATCCGTCAGGTTGAGGCCAGCGGCAAGTCGCAGGCGCGCTTCACCATCACGGCGCCGCTGGGCGGCGTGGTCGTCGAGCTTATGGCCCGCGAAGGCATGACGGTGATGGCCGGAACGACCCTTTTTCGCATCAATGGGCTGTCCACTGTTTGGGCGAATGCCGAGGTGCCCGAAAGCCAGGCCGCCTTGGTGCGGCCAGGCGCCAAGGTGCAGGCGAGCAGCCCGGCGGCCCCAGGTATGACCTTCGACGGCAAAGTTCAGGCCATCCTGCCGGAGGTCAATTCGGCAACCCGCACGCTCAAGGCCCGGCTGGAGCTGGACAACCCCGGCGCGCGCCTGGTGCCGGGCATGTTTGTGTCAATGCATTTCATGGGCATGCAGGCACAAAAGTCGCTCTTGGTGCCGACCGAAGCGGTGATTCAGACCGGCAAGCGCACGGTTGTCATACTGGCAGAAGAAAATGGATGGTTCAGCCCGGTCGATGTGCAACCTGGCATTGAAAGTGGCGGCCAGACCGAAATCAAGCGCGGGCTGCAGGCCGGTCAGCGCGTGGTGGTGTCTTCGCAGTTCCTGATCGATTCGGAAGCCAGCCTCAAAGGCGTGGAAGCCAGGCTCAACGAGAACCCCAAGCCGGCTGACGCTACTGCTACTACTGCCACTGCCGCACCGCGGCATGAAGGCCAGGCCAAGGTCATGGCCATTGGCAAAGAGGCCATCACGCTGTCGCACGGTCCGATTGCCACGCTCAAGTGGGGCGCGATGACCATGGATTTCAAGCGGCCTGCACCCCCAGACCTGCCCAAAAATCTTGCGGTTGGCAGCCAGGTCGGCTTTGAATTTTTCATGGATGCCGAAGGCTTGCCGCAGCTGACACGGGTCACGCCCATGGCACTGGCAGCACCAGCACCAGGCGCTGCCCCAATGGCTGCAGGGGAGCAGAAGTGATCGCCCGATTTATTCGCTGGTCCATTGTCAATCGCTTTTTGGTCCTCTTGGCAACCCTGATGCTGGGAGCCTGGGGGGTGTATTCGGTGCTCAGGACACCGTTGGACGCCTTGCCCGACCTGTCGGATGTGCAGGTCATCATTCGCACTTCCTACCCAGGACAAGCGCCGCGCATTGTTGAAAATCAGGTCACCTACCCGCTGACCACGACCATGCTGTCAGTGCCGGGCGCCAAGACGGTGCGCGGCTACTCCTTTTTCGGCGACTCTTTCGTTTACGTTCTGTTCGAAGACGGAACGGATCTCTACTGGGCGCGCTCGCGGGTGCTGGAGTACCTCAACCAGGTCCAGTCGCGTCTGCCTGCGCAGGCCAAGGCCTCGCTCGGCCCGGACGCAACCGGCGTGGGCTGGATTTACCAGTATGCGCTGGTAGACCGCAGCGGCACGCAGGACCTGGGGCAGCTTCGGGCGCTGCAGGACTGGTTTCTCAAGTACGAATTGAAGACGGTGCCCAATGTCGCCGAGGTGGCTTCGATCGGCGGCATGGTGCGGCAGTACCAGATCGTGCTCGACCCACAGAAACTGGCTGCTTACGCCATCCCGCACACCAAGGTGGCCGAAGCCGTCCAAAAGGCCAACCAGGAAGCCGGTGGCTCGGTCCTTGAGCTGGGGGAGGCCGAGTACATGGTGCGGGCGACGGGTTACCTCAAGGGCCTGGAGGACTTTCGCGCCATTCCCTTGACCACGACGGCGGGCGGCGTGTCCGTGCGCCTGGGGGACGTGGCGCGCATCCAGATCGGTCCGGAAATGCGCCGCGGCATTGGCGAGCTCGATGGCGAAGGTGAAGCGGTCGGCGGCGTGATCATCATGCGCTCGGGCAAAAATGCGCTGGAAACCATCGCGGCCGTCAAGGCCAAAATGGCGCAGCTCCAAGCGAGCTTGCCCCAAGGCGTTGAAGTCGTGACCACCTATGACCGCTCTGGCCTGATCAACCGCGCGGTGGACAACCTCACGTACAAGCTGCTGGAAGAATTCCTGGTGGTGGCGGTGGTGTGCTTTGTGTTTCTCTTTCACCTGCGTTCGGCCTTGGTGGCCATCATTTCGCTGCCGCTGGGCATTTTGGCCGCTTTCATCGTGATGCATTACCAAGGGGTAAACGCGAACATCATGTCCCTGGGCGGGATCGCAATCGCCATTGGCGCCATGGTCGATGCGGCCGTGGTCATGATCGAAAATGCGCACAAGCACCTGGAGCATTGGGCCCACGCCCACCCCGGGGAAAAGCTCGAGGGCGAAACGCGATGGCAGGTCATTGGCGACGCAGCAGCGGAAGTAGGGCCTGCGCTGTTCTTCTCGCTCTTGATCATCACACTGTCGTTTATTCCCGTGTTCACGCTCCAAGCCCAGGAAGGCCGGCTGTTTGCCCCGCTGGCGTTTACCAAGACGTATGCCATGGCAGCGGCTGCCGGTCTATCGGTGACCTTGATTCCAGTGCTGATGGGGTATCTGATCCGGGGCCGAATTCCGGACGAAAAAAGCAACCCCCTCAACCGATTTTTGATTGCGGTCTACCGCCCGCTGCTCAATATCGTGTTGCGCGCGCCAAAAATGACCCTGGTGGTGGCCGGCATTGTTTTGGCGACTAGCTTGTGGCCGCTGCAGCACATTGGGGGCGAGTTCATGCCGCGCCTGGACGAGGGTGACCTGTTGTACATGCCGTCGGCACTTCCCGGACTGTCTTCCGGCAAGGCGGGCGAGTTGCTGCAACAAACCGACCGGCTCATCAAGACCGTGCCCGAGGTCGCCAGTGTTTATGGCAAGGCTGGGCGCGCCGAAACCGCCACCGATCCGGCACCCATGGAAATGTTCGAGACGACGATCCAGTTCAAGCCAAAAGACCAATGGCGCGCTGGCATGACCCAGGACCAACTGGTCGAAGAACTCGACCGCATCGTCCAAGTGCCTGGCCTCTCCAATATCTGGGTGCCGCCGATCCGCAACCGCATCGACATGCTGGCCACCGGCATCAAGAGCCCGGTGGGCGTCAAGGTCGCTGGCACGGACCTGCAAACCATTGACAAACTCTCTAGCGAGATCGAACGCGCCTTGAAAGACGTGCCGGGCGTGAGCAGCGCGCTGGCTGAAAGGCTCACCGGCGGGCGTTATGTGGACGTCAACATCAAGCGCGATGCCGCCGCCAGCTTCGGCTTGAACATTGCCGATGTCCAGTCGGTGATCAGCTCGGCCGTTGGCGGCGAGAACATCGGTGAGACGGTCGAAGGCCTGCAGCGTTTCCCCATCAACATGCGCTACCCCCGTGAGCTTCGCGATTCCATGGAAACGCTGCGCAGCTTGCCTTTCGTCACAGAGCGTGGCCAGCGTGTGGTGCTGTCCGACGTGGCCGACATTCGCATCACCGACGGGCCACCCATGCTGCGCAGCGAAAACGCGCGCCTCTCGGGATGGGTCTACGTGGACATTCGCGATCGCGATCTGCGCTCTGCGGTGCAGGACATGCAAAAAGCCGTGACTGAAAAGGTCAAGCTTCCGCCGGGGTATTCCATCTCCTGGTCGGGCCAGTTTGAATTTCTGGAGCGGGCAACTGCCAAAATGAAAATCGTGGTGCCGTTCACGTTGATGATCATTTTTGTGCTGCTGTACCTGACGTTCAAGCGTTTTGACGAGGCAGTGTTGATCATGGCAACGCTGCCGTTTGCACTGGTGGGCGGCATCTGGCTGCTGTACCTGCTGAGCTACAACCTGTCGGTCGCAGGCGCTGTCGGGTTCATTGCATTGGCCGGTGTTTCTGCGGAGTTCGGGGTGATCATGCTGCTGTACCTGCGCCATGCCTGGGATGAGCGCCTTGCGCAAGGCAAGACCAATGCTGAAGATCTGCTCGATGCCATCCGGGAGGGCGCGGTCTTGCGTGTACGGCCCAAGGCCATGACGGTGGCCGTTATTTTGGCCGGCCTGTTGCCGATCATGTGGGGCACCGGCACGGGCTCCGAGGTCATGCAGCGCATTGCCGCGCCCATGGTGGGTGGCATGATCACTGCTCCGCTGCTGTCAATGTTCGTCATTCCAGCGGTGTACCTGTTGATGCGCAGGCCGCGAGAAACTCAGCGGACATCGGGCCGCTTCTGGAGGCGCCGTGCAGTGGTTTAGTTAAGCCTGGCTTGGGCTTGCTCTGGCTGATGGACTCGGCGTTTGATTGCCAAGCTTGTAAGCTGATGCCGCGTTTGTTGATGTGAATCAATTATTAGTTACCCAATGCGCGTAGGATGAAACCTCTGTGACCTCAACCACCATGAAGCTTTTTTCCAACACCCGCGCCAGGCGCAGCACCATATTCATGGTGTTGCTGGTGTGGTTGTTTGCGTTGGCTTCAGGAGTTGCGAATGCGTGTTTGCTCGAAGCACGTCAAACGCACGCTCATAGTGCTATTGATATGGCTGCATCTTCCGAATCTGCCGCGCATGCGCATGCAGCTGTGATATTGCCCGGTCACACCGGAGCCGTTGCCGATGGCATGGGTGAGCAGCAGTTCAAGGCGCCGTGCCTGAAGGTGTGCGACGATGGCACGCGCTCTTTTCCCAAGCAGGACGGGGCAGTCGCCCAGAACGATGCCGGTCCTGCGCTCCTCGTTCAGGTTCTCTGGGGCAAAGTAGCGCCTAGCATTCCGACGCTTCATCACATAGATGCCGAGCAGCCAGCCACGCCTGAGCTGCCCATCCGCATTCGCTTCTCGCGTCTGGCCATTTAGCGGCCTTCCAACGTTTGACCCTGAGCCTCGCGCTCTGCGGCCTGCGTTCGTATCTCCCTCCAATTTGCTTTTGTGCCCCCGAGGCCGTGAAAAGCGGACTTGAGTCTTGCACCAGCGCGTCAATGCCTACCCAAGGCACAGCGCTGCACACCGTATTGTATTTTTTTGTCACCTGACCAGGAGTCTGTCATGACCCGTTTTCGATGCATTCCCCTTGCCATCGCCTTGATTGCCGCCAGCGTATTGACTGCGTGCAACTCGGCTCCGCCGCTGATGATGCCCATGGGCACCGCGTCTGCCAGCAGCATGGGCACACCCGCCCAGATGGGCAACATGGGCAACATGGACCAAATGGATGCGCAGATGAAAACGATGCAGGCCATGCACGACAAGATGATGAGCGCGAAGACCCCTGAAGAGCGCAGCAAGCTGATGGCAGAACACATGAAATCCATGCAGGACGGCATGGCCATGATGGAAGGCATGTCCGGCGCCGGCAAGGGCAGCATGAAGGGCATGCCGGGTATGACGGGCAATATGGGCAATATGGGCGATATGGGCGCGCACCGGCAGATGATGGAAAAGCGCATGGAGATGATGCAGACCATGATGAAAATCATGATGGACCGCATGCCAGCGGCGCCCGCCAAATAAAGGAGCCCATGCCATGACACCGCTTCGCACGGGCCTGGCGCTGGCCATCACCGTCGGGCTGTTTTATGCCCTGTGCGCGCTGGTCTGGGTCTTGGCGCCCGGTCCGTTCCTGGGCTTCATGAACAGCCTGTTCCATGGCATGGACTTCAGCACCATGGTGCAGCCGCGGCCATTCGCATGGCAGGAATTCCTGATGGCGCTCCTCGTACTGAGCACCTGGGCTTTTTTTGCCGGTGCTTTCTTTGCGTGGTTGTCCAACCGATTGACGCGTTGATCAACTCCCGCTTAGGGAAATTTGCAGCCATCGCGCAGGGCGGTGGGTCCAACGGCCCATACCCTATTTTGTTTAGCTTGCCACCGGGTTTGACGACCTGGCGCAAGCGTTGAAGGTTAGAAAAGAAAAGTCCTATGTTGAAAAGAAGACAATTGTTTCAGCTCGCCGGCGTGGCCGCCTGGATGTATTCCGGTGCTGGTCACAGCCAGGAAGTGGCCTCAGTGCCATTTCGCCACTACCCCCTTGATCCCGTCGACACTGCCAACTTCCGGCAAAAGCTTTTCGTGCCCGGTAACAGCGGTCCGTTCGGCGTGCTCGATGTCGCGGGGCCTTTGAAGATTCGCGCCACCGCAGCGAATTTTCCGATCCTGCCTGGCCCCAAAACGCCAATCTCTTCGCCGTTTTTGCTTTACCAGACCGAACACGCGGGCAAGGCCTACCAAAATCCCATCCTGCGCATCGAGAGTGGGTCGCGCTTTACGGCCAGCCTGGACAATGCGCTGCCGGAGCCGACCATCATCCACTGGCACGGCCTGCACACGCCCGCTGCCATGGACGGTCATCCGGTCAACACCATCGCCCCGGGTGGCCGCTACGACTACGACTTCACGGTGCGAAATCGCGGCGGCACGTACTGGTACCACACGCATGCGCACGGGTTGACCGCGAAGCAGGCTTATAACGGTCTGGCGAGCTTTTTCCTGGTGGACGACGACGACCAGCGCCGCCTGGCCAAGGCACTGGATCTGCGACTGGGCGTGACTGATCTGCCCCTGGTGATCCAGGACAAGCAGTTCGACGCGCAAGGCAAGCTGCGCTACCAGCCCAACGCCCAGGAGTCGATGATGGGCTGGCTGGGCGACGTGGTGCTCGCCAACCTGACGCCCAATGCCGTACAGACTGTCACCCCGCGCACCTACCGCCTTCGGCTCCTCAATGGGTCCAATGCACGCATCTACCGGCTTGCCTTCGTCACCGGCAAAAAACGACTCAATTTCACCGTCATCGGCACCGACGGCGGCCTGATCGAGCGGCCCGAATCGGTGACCGAAGCCTTTCTCGCACCGGGGGAGCGTCTCGATGTCCTGTTCGATGCCGGCCAAGCGCAGATCGGCACGGACATCTTTCTCAAAAGCCTGGCATTCGATCCCATGGAAAACGAAGGACCCGCCATGCCCGGCATGGCGGGAATGGCGGGAATGGAGCATGGCGCCGGGCATGGAGCGCCTGGCGTAGCCTCGTCACGGCTAACGCTGGGTGTCGAGTTCAATGTGCTCAAGCTCTCGGTCACGGCTGGGGAACGTATCGTTGCCAAGCTGCCAGCCACGCTGTCCAAGGTTAGCGCCATTCCCCTCCAAGGCGCCACACAGCGCAAGATTGAACTGTCGCTCGAAAACATGCGCTTTCTCATCAATGGGCGCACTTTTGTCATGGACGAGATCGCGTTTGATGTGAAGCGTGGCGCGGTGGAGGTCTGGAGCATCAGCAACCCGACTCTAGGCATGCCGCACCCGATGCACATTCACGGTTTTTCGTTTCAGGTGCTGGAGCGGCTGGGCAGCCCGGCCCAGGTGTCATCTTCGGCGCGTTTTGGCAAGGGGCGCACGGCGGGCGATCTGGGCTGGAAGGACACCGTGCTGGTATGGCCGGGCGAGACGGTGCGTATTGCCATCGACTTCACCCATGATTTTCCCGGCGATCAGACCTATCTGCTCCATTGCCACAACCTCGAACACGAGGACGCCGGAATGATGATCAACTTTCGCGTGCAAGGCTGAAAGCGGCTTGATGCGCAGGCTGTAGGCCGTTCAATCCAGGAGATTTTCAAATGAACCACGATCATTCCCAGCATGACTCCGGGCCGAAGCCCTTCTGGGGCTCGCGCTATTCGATCGGCCTGATCGTCTTCGGCGCGATTGCCGCGTATTTCCTGCTCAGCGAGCACCGCGCGCACTTTTTTGGCGCACTGCCGTTCCTGCTCCTGTTGGCCTGCCCGCTGATGCACATCTTCATGCACCACGGACATGGCGGCCAGGGTCACAACCACGATGGCCGGCAGCACCCGGAAACGTCCACACCGCCGCAGCCACCCAAGATTGGAGAATAGTGATGAACCATGACACCCCCGCCTACGGACTTTGGATGCTCGTCGTCATCAATTCGGCTATTTTCATCATGTTTGCCTACAGTTTTTTCAAACCGGCAACGGCGCGGGACTGGCGGACCTTTGGATCTTTTGCCGCTTTTGTCGTGGCCTTGTTCGTCGAGATGTATGGTTTTCCTTTGACCATCTACCTGCTTTCAGGATGGCTGCAGACCAGGTATCCGGGCCTGGATCTGCTCTCACACGATACCGGTCACCTGTGGTCGACTTTGCTGGGTGAAAAAGGTGATCCGCACTTTGGTGTCCTGCATCTTGCCAGCTACCTCTTTCTGCTCGGAGGTTTTATCCTGCTGTCCAGCGCCTGGAATGTGCTGTACCACGCACAGCGGCAGCATACGCTGGCGACCACCGGGCCTTATGCCGTGATTCGCCATCCCCAGTACGTGGGGTTTGTTTTGATCCTGCTTGGTTTTTTGTTGCAGTGGCCGACGCTGCTGACTCTGGTCATGTTCCCCGTCCTGCTGGTGATGTATGGGCGCCTGGCGCTGACAGAAGAGGCCGAGATGCGCGCGCAATTTGGCGAAGCGTTCGAGCGTTACGCCCAGCGCACGCCCCGGTTTATCCCTCGCATGGGCAAGGCCGAGCCGACAGCTGACTCGGTGTCCAAAAGATGACCTGGGTTTTTCCGGCGATTTTCATTTAATTTTTTTAGGAGTTTGATATATGAACACGATTGATTTGCAAGTCGAGGGCATGAGCTGCGGCTCATGCGTCAAGCACGTCACGCAGGCGTTGCAGTCGCTGCCGGGTGTCGGCGGTGTGGAGGTCGATCTTGCGTCTGGCCGTGTCCGGGTGAGCGGTGAGCTGGCGCCAGGCGGCGATTCCCTCATGACGGCTTTGACGGCCGCGGGTTACCCCGCGAAGCTGGCCACAGACGCTTTAACTTCTTCTCCGGCCTCGCCGCCGAAAGCCTCGGGCTGCCACAGCGGCAGCACGGGGGGTTGCGGTTGCCGCTGACAGCGATGAAACCTGATTAACTGGAGGAATAAGAATGTTTCAAGACTACGGTTACTACATGGTTGGCATGCACGCCTTCTGGTGGATTTTCTGGATCATCCTGGTTGTGTCGATCCTGTTCAGTGGCAGGGGCAGGTCGGAGCGTCGCCACGACCGCGGGCGAGAGACACCGCATGAAGTATTGCGTCGCCGTCTGGCCAATGGGGAGATCAAGCCCGAAGAGTATGAGCAGCACAAGGCATTGCTTGATCAAGACACCGTACCAAAGTGACACCTCAACTTGAACCTGTTTCCCCCACGGAATAAACCATGCCAGCAACCAACTCTATTGACCTCGAGCGCTTTCCGTGGATGACCTCCACCACGCCCTTGCTCTTTGGCGTTGTACCAAACGCCTGACCACGGACTCTTCACTCAAGGAGAAACCAATATGCAATCCATGACTTTCGACATTCACGGCATGACCTGCGGCGGTTGTGTCGGCGGGGTGCAGCGCACGCTACAGAAAATTGATGGCGTGAGCGACATTCAAGTGTCATTGCACTCCGAGAAAACCATCCTGAAGGTGGATCCGTTGCATGTCAGCGCCTTGCAGATTGAGGTCACCATCGCGAAGCTAGGCTACCAAGCCAATTTTCGCCCCTCTGCAATTGATGGGCAGGTGGCATCATGAGCAAGAAAGGCCATAAAAAATCCGAAGAACGGACAGGGGAAGCTGCCGGAAGTGCCACCAAGGCGAACACTCCTGAGCTGGGAACTCATTCCATTTCGCTCGAAGATTATGAAGCGCAACTGCACCTGTTGCAGGTGGAGCTGGTCAAGCTGCAGCGGCACTTTATCGGTTGCGGCGACAAGATTCTGGTGCTGCTGGAAGGGCGTGACGCAGCCGGAAAGGATGGCAGCATCAAGCGCATTGTCGAGTACCTGAGCCCGCGTGAAACGCGCGTCGTGGCTCTTGGCAAGCCCTCGGATCGGGATCGTGGCGCATGGTACTTTCAACGCTACGTAGCCCACCTGCCGACAGCCGAGGAATTCGTTCTCTTGAACCGCAGCTGGTATAACCGCGCGGGTGTCGAGCATGTGATGGGGTTTTGTACCAAGGAACAACATGAAGAGTTCATGCAATCGGTTCCGAAGTTCGAGGAGATGCTGGTCAACTCGGGCATCAAGCTGCTGAAGTATTACCTCGACGTCAGCAAGACCGAGCAGGTACGGCGACTCGAAGAACGCAAGCGCGACCCGCTCAAGCAGTGGAAGACCAGTCCGATCGACGCCGTTGCTGTCAAGCACTGGAAGGCGTACTCCGAGGCCCGCGATGCGATGCTGCTGCGAACGCACACCGCAGTCGCGCCGTGGCGCATCGTGCGGGCGGGCAACAAGCGCCTGGCGCGCCTGAACCTGATGCGCGACATCCTGTCCCGGCGGAATTGCGCCGGCAAGAAAAGCAAGATTGTCCAGTCCGATACGGGCATTGCGTTTGAGTTCACGCCGGACTGCATTGACGCCAGGTGGCTAGCGCGCTGAATCCCATCTTTCAAGGAAAACACATGAAAACAAGCACCGTCGAAGTCGGAAGACTGGTCTCCACCCTTAGCGCGGCGGGCGTCGAGCGGCAGCTCTCGACGCTTGCGGGCGTCCACCATGTGGACGTGAACTACGTGGCTGGAAGCGCTACCGTGCACTACGACGAAACGCAGACCTCACTGCAGGCAATCGGGCAGCGCATCATCGATTGCGGCTATCACTGCCGCGGTGAACTCGTTCCCGCCCATGTCTGCGGTCCGGTGCATTACAAGATGACTGGGGATGCTCACGCCGGCCACACGGCAAATGGGGATCACGCGGCGCACGGCGGCCAAGGCGCAGTGGTCAAGACTGTGGCACCGGGGCACGATGCCCCAGCGGGTCACGGCGAACACAGCGCGCATGAGGGTCACGGTGCCTCGTCCGCAAAGGCAACGAGCGACATGATGCATGACATGGGCCATGGAGAGGGCATGTCGATGCAGGACATGGCCAACGACATGCGCAACCGCTTCTTTGTAGCCCTACTGTTCGCCATTCCGGTGTTTCTGTACTCGCCGATGGGAAGCATGTTCGGCGACTTCGCGCCCCCCTTTGGCCTGGATCGCAAGTTGTTCCTCTTCATCGTTGCAACCGGTGCCATCGCCTATCCCGGTTGGCCTTTCTTCACCGCCGCCTGGCGCGCTGCCCGCAACAAGGTGGCCAACATGGCAACCCTGGTGGTTCTCTCGGTCGGCACAGGCTACGTCTTCAGCGTGGGCGCTACCTTTTTCTACGAGGGCGAGGTGTTTTATGAAGCGGTAGCCGTGCTGCTGGTCTTTATCCTGCTCGGGCATTGGCTGGAGATGCGCGCGCGTGCAGGTGCCTCGGACGCGATTCGCGCCTTGATGGACCTGGCCCCGCCGCTGGCCACTGTGCTGCGCGGCGGCGTCGAAACCAAGGTACCGACCGCCGAGGTGTTGGCCGGAGAAACGGTGATCATCAAGCCGGGTGACAAGATTCCAGTAGACGGCGAGATCCTTGAGGGCGGCTCGCAGGTCGATGAATCCATGTTGACCGGCGAATCAATGCCAGTGAAGAAAGTTGTCGGAGATTCCGTTATTGGCGCCACGATCAACAAGAGCGGCAGCTTTCGCTACAAGGCCACCAAGGTTGGAGCCGACACGGCGCTGGCCCAAATCGTTAAGTTGGTCCAGGAAGCTCAGAACTCCAAGGCGCCGGGGCAGTTGCTGGCCGACCAAGCCTCGCAATGGCTGGTTCTGGCCGCCATTGCCATCGGTCTGATCACTTTCGGCGTCTGGTTTTGGGTCATGGGCCAGCCGCTGCTGTTCGCGCTGACGCTGACAATCACGGTTTTTGTGATCGCCTGTCCTGACGCGCTCGGACTGGCCACGCCGATGGCGATCATGGTTGGCACCGGACTCGGGGCGATGAACGGCATCCTGTTCAAAAACGCCGCCGCGCTGGAGAACGCCACCAAACTCACGGTCATCGTGTTCGACAAGACCGGCACGCTGACGCTCGGGCAGCCCGATGTCGTCGAGATGGTCGCCGCACCAGGCGTCAGCGAAGGAGAGTTGCTGGCAACCGCGGCTGCCGTCGAGAAGTTTTCTGAACACCCGCTGGCTTTGGCGGTGCTCAAACGGGCGGGCACTACGCCGACCGAGATCGCGTCTGGTTTCACCAACATTGACGGGCAGGGTGCCCACGCCACAATCAGCGGCGAAGTGGTGTTGCTCGGCAACCTCAAGCTGATGCAGTCCGAAAGCGTCGCAATGGAGGCTCTTGCCGCCGAGTCCGCCAGGCTTCAAGGCGGTGGCCGCACCGTGGTTCACGTCGCTCGGGGAGGCAAGCTCATTGGCCTGATCGCCATTGCCGACGCCGTGCGGCCAACCTCCATGGCGACAATTGCCAAGCTGCAGGAGCGCGGAGTCAAGGTTGCGATGATTACGGGCGATAACCAGGCCACGGCCGAGCGTATCGGCAAGGAACTGGGCATTGACATTGTGCTTGCCGATGTGCTGCCAGGCCAGAAGGCTTTCAAGATCAAGGAGTTGCAAGACCAGGGCCATAAAGTCGGCATGGTCGGCGACGGCATCAACGACGCGCCGGCGCTGACCCAGGCCGATGTAGGCTTTGCGATCGGCGCGGGCACCGATGTCGCGATGGAAAGCGCGCAGGTCATTCTGATGAAAAGCGACCCGTACGACGTGGTCGGGGCGATCGAGCTGTCTCGCGCTACCCTGCGCAAGATGCACCAGAACTTGTGGTGGGCAGTTGGCTACAACGTGATCGCTTTTCCGCTGGCAGCCGGCGTCTTCTATCCCTTCACGCTGTCGCCCGAGGTCGCAGCGTTGTCGATGTCAGGCAGCTCGGCCGTCGTGGCGATCAATGCGCTGATGCTCAAGCGCACCAAGCTGGCCGGCATCAAAAGTGCACGGCTGCAAAGCGTGCCGAGTGTCAGTGCGCAGGTTTCCTCGGGAGCGGCGACATGAGCGAGCAGATCTGCCCCACTCGCCTGGCCTTACCTGATGGGAATCATGCAGGGGAGCACACCGACAGCACTGCGATCCAGCCACAAGCTATTTGCCCACAGTGGGTGCATTGCATCAGGGACATTCTCCAGGAACTAGTGCAGCGAGTTCATGTGCAGGCTGCGACGTGCATTCACCGGGCAGCCACCCGCACTGCACTGAGTGAACGGACGCCAAAATCGAATTGTGGCGAACCCGGTGCGCACGTCGATAGGGGATCAGAGGTAAAAAAATGACAAGGATGAGGCAATGACACTCAAAGGTAAAAATGGGCTTGTAGTAGGAATCGCCAATTCGCATTCAATTGCGTGGGGTTGCGCTCAGGCGTTTCATCAGGCTGGCGCCTCGCTTGCGGTTACCTACCTCAATGAAAAGGCGCTTCCGTTTGTGCAACCTCTCGCAGAGCAGCTTGACGCGGCACTGATCCTTCCCCTGGATGTACGTGATGACGCGCAATTGGAAGCTGTTTTTGTCGCTATTGATCAGAAGTGGGGAAAACTCGATTTCCTGCTTCATGCAGTCGCCTATGCGCCTAAAAGCGATATGGAAGGTCGTATGGCAGACACATCGAGGCAAGGTTTTCTTGAGGCGATGAACATTTCCTGTTACTCCTTCGTCCGCATGGCTCATCTGGCCGAACCGCTTATGCAAAACGGGGGATGCTTGCTGACCACGACCTACTATGGCAGCGAAAAAGTCATTTCACATTACAACGTGATGGGGCCGGTTAAGGCCGCGCTCGAAAGTACAGTTCGGTATCTCGCCGCCGACCTGGGCCCGCGCCACATTCGCGTCAATGCTCTCTCGCCGGGGCCGATCGTCACCCGTGCGGCAAGTGGCATTGCGCACTTCGATGAGCTGGTGCAACTCGCACGCGAAAAATCCCCGGCGCACGAGGCGGTCTGCATCGATTGCGTCGGCGCTTACGCTAGCTTCCTCGTGAGCGACGGCGCTCGCCTGGTAACGGGCAGCATCGCTTATGTCGATGCGGGCTTCAATGTCATGGGGTCCTAAATGCGCATCCTCGTTATCAACGCCGGCAGTTCCAGCGTCAAGTTCAGCGTTTTCGACATGGACACGCAGACAACGCGTTTCAAGCATGAGATCGAGATTGGGACGATAGGATTTAAAGCAACACTTGCGCAAATTCCAGTGGCTTTGGTTGAAGCAGGCGAGACACGCATCGATGCCATAGGACATCGCGTTGCCCATGGCGGCGAGCACTTTCGTGATGCAACGCTCGTTGACGATGACGTGATAGCTGCGATTGAAGTCCTCGCTCCTCTGGCGCCGCTGCACAACCCGCCTGCATTGTATGGAATTGAAACCGGACGCATCTACTGGCCTAATGCCCCGCAAATCGCGGTGTTCGATACCGCCTTTCACGCCAGCATCCCTGCGTGTGCTCATACTTATGCCGTGCCGCAGGCGTGGCGAAAAGCGGGTCTGCGCCGCTACGGCTTTCATGGCACTTCTCACAAGTATGTCATGGAGCGCGTCGCACAGGAACTCAAGGCTTCAACGCGCGACCTGCGCATCATCAGCTGCCATCTCGGCAATGGTGCCAGCGTCTGCGCGATCGATCGTGGTGTTTCTGTCGACACGTCGATGGGCGTGACGGCACTCGAAGGCCTGGTCATGGGCTCGCGCTCGGGTGATGTCGATCCCGGCATCTTCGGATATTTGCAACGCTCCTTGGCGCTTTCGATCGACGAAATCGAAAACGCGCTCTACCACGAGAGCGGACTGACGGCGCTGTCAGGGCTGGGCAATGACATGCGACGCATCGAAACTGCGGCAGCCGAGGCCGACCCGCAGGCCCAGCTCGCACTCAACGTGTTCGCGTACCGGGCGCGCAAATACATTGGCGCCTACGCCGCTGCCATGGGCGGCTGCGACGTGCTTGCCTTTACCGGTGGCATCGGCGAGAACTCGGCCAGCATGCGCCGGCGCATTTGTGATCGACTGGAGTTTTTGGGCCTTTATCTTGACGAGGACAGGAATTCATCGGTGAAACTCGATGGCTTTGCCGCACCGCAGATTCAGCAACCTCATTCACGCATTCGGGTCATCGTGACGCAAACGCGCGAACAGTGGATGATCGCCAAAGAGGTTCACCGATTCTTGTCAGTGCAGGCTGACAAGCGCCCCGATCAGTTACCACCAGCCATTCCCGTGGCGGTATCGGCGCATCATGTGCATCTCACGCAAGCCTCCGTCGAAGCCTTGTTTGGCGCAGGTTGCCAGCTTACTAAGCAACGCGATCTGAGCCAAGCGGGCGCGTGGACTGCTGTCGAGACCGTCAATGTGATCGGCCCGCGCGGAATCATCAGATCGGTGCGTGTATTGGGTCCGTGTCGCCGGTCCAATCAGATCGAAGTATCGGCGACAGAGACCTTCACCCTCGGCATTGAGGCTCCGGTGCGTATTTCCGGCGACACAGCGGATACACCCACCCTGACCCTGGAAGGGCCTGCAGGACGCTTGCAGACAAATGGGCTTATCGTTGCTCAGCGTCATATTCATATGCAACCTGAAGACGCAAAACGCTTTGGCCTGGCAGACCGGGATCTGGTAGACGTGGCGATCGATTCTCCCCCCCGCACCACCGTATTTCGCGATGTCGCTGTGCGGATCGACCCGCAGTTCAAATTGGAGATGCATATCGATACCGATGAAGCCAACGCAGCGGCGATTTCCCATGGCGGTGATGGCGATCTGATGCTCACCTTGTGCCACGCAAGGCTCACCGCTTGCAAACCGGTGCGCAACATTTTTATTACGACTGAAAGTTAAGCAATGACTATGACAACCAAACATCTTGGGGCAAAGCACGCGAAAGCGGGCATGATGGCAGACCAATTATCTCCTGTTGCTGCAATGCAGACTCCGCCTGTCGCGCCCATCATGCTCACCGAGCAAAAGGAGAAAGCAGCAGTCAGTACCGCTGGGGCCTGGAACGATGCGTGGCGTTATTACGTCGACTCCGTGCAGCGCAGCGTGCTCCTTCTTGACGTGTTTCGTGAACGCGGCGACAACATGTTGGCGCACGAACGCGCTGGTCAGCCGCCTTTACTCGATTTCGAGCACGAACTGGTGCTCGACGCACGGCAGTTCGACAGGCCGGCCAACTATGCGCTGCTGCGCATCACGCGTTGTGGTCCTACCCATGCGAGCAATTTCGAGCGGCAAGACCTGCGGCCGGTGATAGTTATTGACCCGCGCGCCGGCCACGGACCCGGCATCGGCGGCTTCAAGCATGACTCTGAGGTCGGCGTGGCGCTGCATGAAGGTCATCCAACCTATTTCGCAATGTTCTACCCCGAGCCTTGTCCCGGCCAGACGCTCGCGGACGTGATCCATGCCCTGCGCATGTTCGTTGAGGAGATCGCTCGCCGTCATGGCGTTGCGCCGGTCGTGTATGGCAACTGCCAGGGCGGCTGGGCCGCTGCATTGCTAGCCGCTGAATGCGAGGGCCTCGACGGCCCTGCCGTTCTCAACGGATCACCGCTGTCGTACTGGGCCGGGGCCGAAGACGTGAACCCGATGCGCCTTGCCGGTGGCTTGCTGGGTGGCGAGTGGCTGACCCACCTGATGGCGGATCTTGGTGGAGGGCGGCTCGACGGCGCCTGGCTGGTTCAGAACTTCGAGGGCCTCAATCCGGCCAACACTTGGTGGCAGAAAAACTATAACCTGTATGCCCATGTTGATACCGAAAGCGAACGCTTCCTGGAATTCGAGCGTTGGTGGTCGAGTTACTTCTTCCTCAGCCGCGAAGAAATACTTGCCACCGTCGAAAACCTGTTCATCGGCAACCGGCTGGAGCAAGGCCAGGTGCAACTCGACCCGTGCAGCATAGCATCGCAGCCCGACTGTGTCGTGGACCTGAAGCGTATTCGCAATCCGCTGGTGATCTTCGCTTCCAGTGGTGACAACATTACACCGCCGCATCAAGCGCTGGCTTGGCTGCCTGCAATTTACCCGACTACCGAGGCTCTGAAGGCTGCTGGTCAACGCATCGTTTACCTCCTGAATCCCCATGTAGGGCACTTGGGCATCTTTGTCTCAGCCAGCGTCGCCCAGCACGAGCACCGCGCCATTTTGGAAAACATCGAGCGATTCAAAGATTTGGACCCCGGTCTGTATGAGATGAAGATCGGTGAGCCAGTAGAAGGTCAATCGGTAGGCGGATCAGGCAAGCGATCCGGCCCAGACACCCCCCCGGCGCAGCACAAGGTCTGGTTTGAAGAGCGAGGCATTGAAGACTTGCAGTACAACTACCCGCGCCAGGCCTTTGAGAAAGTGGCGGCAGTCTCCGAATGGAATGAGTTGGCTTATACCACCTGGGTTAGCCCTTGGATCAAGTGGAGTGCCAACCCGGTATCAGCATTCATGCAAAAGTGGGGCCATCCGATGCGCCTACAGCGCTACGTGTTCTCGCCGCAGATCACGCCGGCAATGGCTTGGGTGACGTTCGCCGCAGCGTGGGCCCGGGAGAACCGGCTACCTGCTTCTGAAAATAACCCGTGGCGGCGGCGCGAAGAGGCGACCGGAAAATCGATTGCCGGGTCGCTTGAGCAGTGGCGCGTACAGCGCGATGCTGCCGAGGAACACCTGTTCACAATGCTGTACGGAGCGTCATGAAATCTGCACAGCACGATCAACGCTGTGCGATGGTGACTGTCAGTGAGGACGGTTCGCGTCCGCGAGTGCGAGCGGGAGGCGTGATGTCGGCCGTGCCGGCCATCCCGGCTGGCATGCCCGAGCCACAAGCCCTTCGCCCGAGGCAACTGGCGCTTCTGGCTGCAGCGATTTTTGTCGTTTCGGCTGGATACGGCGGGTTGTTGCCCGTGCTACCTGCCTGGCTGGCGCAGCAGATGCCGCAAGCCAATGCTGTTGAAGTGGCGCGGCATGTCGGGTTCCTGAGTGGCGCTTATGCGGCCGGTGTGCTGGTAGGCGCCCCCCTATGGGGAATGGTCTCGGACCGCGTGGGGCGTCCTCGCATCCTTGTGAGCGGCATGGTTGGTTATGTTGTGAGCCTGTTGCTGCTGCTTGTACCAACACTGAGTAGTCTATCTGCCATTTATGTGTTGCGCGCTGCTGCCGGGCTGTGCGTGGCCGCTGTGGTACCGGTCGTTTCGGCGCTCGTCGCTGAGCATACCCCGCAGGCACTGCGGGCACGGCGCTTTGCCTGGCTAACTGCGGCCTCGCTGATCGGCTTTTTGTTCGGGCCGGCGCTGAACGCCCTGGCCGATGGCCTGGCTGGTTGGCTAAGAAGTGGTGGCAACCAGGCGCCCCTTTCGGCAAGCCTCGTTGTCGTCCTATCTGCCGGACTAGGGGCCGTGATCATGCTCGGGCTTGCCTGGACGTTGCCAGTTCGCCAGTTACCGAAGTCCAAAATTGTTCCCGGTCCGACGAGACAGCGTGGTATTGCAGCGCTACTTTGGCTCAGTGGTGCGGTCATGTTTGTGCTGTCCGGCTTCGAACTTGGCATTGTGTTGCAAGGGCAGCAGCACGCCAACTTGACGACCCAGCAGATCGCGCTGATGTTCGCTGAATGCAGCTTGGTGATGCTGATCATCAACGCCATGCTGTTCTTTACTTCACTGCTTGACAAGGTGCCTGCCCGCGTTGTGATTGCGTTTGGGCTGTTGATCGGCATGGCAGGTTTGGCGATCATGGCGCTGCACCGCTCCGACAGCTGGATGTATTTGGGTGTCAGCCTGACATCGGCCGGGACGGGGCTGGTCCTTCCCGTCATCACTTTCCTTGCGGCCGGGGCTACGCGCCAAAAGCTGGGCGCCACAATGGGCGGACTCGCGGCGGCGGCCGGCTTTGGCCAGACGCTCGGTTCAGCGGCCGGAGGCTGGCTGTTTGGCGCGGTGGCACAACAGAGCTTTGGCTGGCTCACGCTGCCGCTGGTCCTTACGCTGTTTATGCTGCTGGCACGCCCTGGCTGGTGGGGCCAGCAACCGCTGCGCGAGGAAGCCGATGCTTGAAAGGCCAACCTGCGTGACAAACCGCTACACCTCGTAAATACCGCAAGACTTCACAGATTTTCATACCAAGGAGCAGCACCTGGGATTGGCGTACGTCTATCATGCCTATGGCATTTCCGTTGGCCGCCGGACAGTTTTATACCTTCACCGGCTGGCAGTTGTCTCCCATGATTGGGGGTTTGGCCATGAGCTTCAGCTCAGCTTTCGTGATTTTCATTGCGCTGCCGCTGCGCCGAACGAAATGAACCATCTCTGCTTTTGGCGCTTCAACGCTGCGCTGGCGTTGCTGTTTTCGCCCTGGCTTTTACGGCTGGCGCCCATGCTTCTCCGAGTCAGGTGTAACTCGATGATTTGACTTGGACCGAAGCGCGAGATGCCGTCCGGTCCGGCGCAACCATCATCATTATTCCGGTCGGCGGCACCGAGCAGAGCGGCCCCCAAATGGCTCTGGGCAAACACAATGTCAGGGTACATTGCGTATTCCACGCGATGGCGGACACGATTCCATGCTGATGGCGGACAGCGGTCCACCGTCATCGCGGACACCGTTCCACGGTGAAGGCGGACAGCGTTCCATTTTGAAGGCGGACACCCCAGCAGTGCCCTGAGTGACCCAAACGAGGCGTAGGCTGTCCGGTTTTTTTGACCGGAAACCAGCTATGCCCACACCAAGGGTCACCATGAGCAAGATTCGACACACATTGCAGCTGCTGCACAGCGGCAACCTCAGCACGCGCCAAATCGGCGCAGCACTGGGCATCTCCAAATCGACCGTCAGCGACATCGCCAGCTACACCCGCGCCGCCGGGCTCGACTGGAGCGAAGCCCAACATTTGTAAGCGGTCCGCGAACTACGTCCTTTTATTCGTGAGCTGATTCGATGATGCTACGTGTCCATCTACAACTACATGGACACGTATGACGGAGATAAACACAGAGTTGTTGACCCGCCTGGTGGTCGGGCGCAAACGCGACGGACGGTGCAATTACGACCCGCTGGCCAAGCAGGCGCTGATTGACGAATGCCTCAAGTCTGGCGTGTCGGTGGCGCGCGTGGCGATGCTGTACGGCATCAACGCCAATTTGCTGCGCACCTGGATTGCCAAGTCAGGCCAGCCCAATTCCCGCCATGGCTTGGCGCGCGCCTTGCCCGGCAAGGCGCTGGCGTCGGCAGCGGCTTTCGTGGCCGTGCAGGTCACCGAGCCTGCAGCGCCAACCACAGCACCGGCACCGGCACCGGCACCGGCCGCACTTTGCCTGAACGTGCGCCTGCCCAACGGGGTGGCGCTCGATGTGGGCCAGGTTCCGCTGGAGGCGATGGCGCCCGTGCTCCAACTGCTGGGCGCTCTGGCGTGTTCGCGCTGAACGCCAGCCGTGCGGTGTACCTGCACCAGGGCGCCGTTGATTTTCGCAAGAGCATCAACGGCCTGGCCAGCGTGGTCGAGCACGGCCTGGGCCTGGACGCGTTTGCCCAGGCGCTGTTTGTCTTTGCCAACCGCAGGCGCGACCGCATCAAGATTCTGGGCTGGGACGTCAACGGGTTTTGGCTCTTGCACAAGCGCCTGGAGAAAGACCGCTTCATCTGGCCGCGAGGCGAGGCAGGCGTCGTGACGCTCAGCGTGGAGCAGCTGCACTGGCTGCTCAAGGGGGTGGACATCCAGGCCCTGCGCGGACACCGGGCGGCGAGCTATCAGTGCGCGGCGTGAGGGAACAAATGCTGACCTGAAAGGTGACGTCCAAGCATGATTTTTCGGAACTTCTGCAGACGCCCCTTCATCAAAGTGGGCCATGCTTGCAACGCCTGCTGCCGAAGAATTCAACGCCTTGAAGGAGGCGCTGGCGCAGGCTTTACGGCGCAGCGACGCCCTGGCAGGCGAGTTGCGCATGGTGCGCGCCGAGCGTGACCTGCTTCAGGAGCGGCTCAAGCAGTCCATGCGCAAGCTCTTTGCCGCGCGCAGCGAAGCGGGCAGCGCGCAGCAACGGGACCTGTTCTTCAACGAGGCCGAAGCGCTGGGCGCGGCCAGCGAGCCGGCCGCCAGCGACGGCCGCGAAGACGACACCCAGGAGGTGCGCGCCCACCAGCGCGTGCCGCGCGGACGCAAGCCGCTCGATGCGGCCTTGCCCCGGGAGGTGGTGCGCCACGAACTGCCCGAGTCCGAGCGGGTGTGCCCGCACGATGGGGCCGCCTTGGTGGAAATCGGCGTGGAGACCAGCGAGCTGCTCGACATCATTCCCCAGCAGGTGCGCGTCATTCGCCATGAACGCGTCAAATATGCCTGTCCCTGCTGCGATGGCGGATTGCGCCTGGCGTCCAAGCCGGCGCAAATCATTCCCAAGGGCCTGTTCAGCGAAGGGCTGCTGGCCTGGGTGATTGCCTCGAAGTATTGCGATGGCCTGCCGCTGTACCGCCAGACGGCGCTGCTCGCGCGCTTTGGCGGCGACTTGGCGCGCAACACCCTGGCCGCCAGCGTCGTGCGCGTGGGCCGGGAGGTCCAACCCATCATCAATGTGCTGCGCGACCATTTGCTGGACTCGCCCCTCATCCATGGCGACGAAACCCATGTGCAGGTACTCAAAGAAACCGGCAAAAGCGCACAGTCCAAAAGCTATATGTGGGTGCAGACGACCCCGTGCTCCGGGGTGCAGGGAGCCGGGCCACCCATCCGGCTGTTTGGCTACGCGCCCTCGCGCAGCACGGCCGCCGCCCAAATTCTCTATGCCGGGGTGCGCGAGGGCAGCGTGCTGATGACGGATGGCTACGCGGTTTATGACGCCATTGCGCAGACGCATGGCCTCGTGCACCTGGGATGCTGGGCGCATTGCAGGCGCGGGTTTCATGAAGCGCTGCAGGCGCTGCCCAAGAACGCGCGCGGCCCCGAGCAGCTCGCTGCGCGGTTTCTCGCGCTCATCGCCCAGTTGTATGCGGTGGAGTCGCGCGCACGCGAGCACCGGCTCCCTCCCAAGGAATTGCTGGACCAGCGGCAACAGCACAGCGTGCCCGTGCTGGGCCAGATAGAGGCTTTGCTGCTGGCCAACGTGCATGCCGTGCTGCCGGGCAGCTTGCTGGGCAAGGCGCTGCATTACCTGGCTTCGCAATGGACGAAGCTGGCGCTTTATGTCACCGATGGCGCCTATCCGATAGACAACAATGCCTGCGAAAATTCGATTCGTCCGTTTGTCATTGGCAGGCGCAACTGGCTCTTCAGCGATACGGTGGCCGGCGCCCAGGCCAGCGCCAACCTGTATTCGCTGCTGCAGACCTGCGCGGCCAACGGCGTCGATGGCTACGCGTACCTGCGCGCATTGCTCAGCGCGCTGCCCATGGCAAAAACGGCCGATGACTACGAAGCGTTGCTGCCTTGGCGCATCGAGCTGCCCAGCCGCTGAGCAGCGGTCCGCCAACGCACTTTCGCCGTTCCAATCACACCCCTGCTGAGGATGTAAGGTACGCGGTTAATTGACCGCATACCTTCGACCTACCTCATGCGTTAAACATTTTTTGTATGGGCAATCTCTGACCGGTAAAACACTGGCTGGCGTACCAAAAACCAATCGAATTTTTTGCATCCGTTTGACCTGAAGCATCAAACCAACCATGAAAAAATTCAAATGATTTTTTGAAGCGTGTAATGCAATTGTGATGGCTTGCAACCTCCGCGCATTTTCACAACTTGAATCTTCGATTAACCCTATGAAAGTAGTTCAACATGACCTTAAAATTAAATTTCCTCAAAACATTGCCCTTTGCTGCAATTGCATTGAGTGCGACGTTGCTGCAGCCCATGGTGCATGCCCAGTCGCCTGCCAGTTCTAACCAGGGGTCAATGCAGGGAAGTAAAGGTCACGCATCGACCATGTCCGGCGCAGGAATGGACATGAAGGGCATGGACATGAAAGGCATGATGAAGGACAACAACGACAAAATGTCCTCGATGCAGATGACCGGTAACGTCGATGTGGATTTCGCCATGATGATGCGCATCCACCACCTAGGCGCTATTGACATGGCCCAGGCCGAACTGAAAGACGGCAAAGCGCCTGAAATGCGAAAAATGGCTCAAAACATCATTGCTGCGCAGAAAAAAGAAATTGCCCAGCTGGACAAATTCTTGGCGAAGAACGGTCATCCCGTTGACAAAATGAGCAAATAACTGCAGTCACTCCATGCAGCGCGGAGTTGTTGACAAGGCATGTTCGACGCCAAGATCATTGCGACGTATCTTTCGAAGCTGTTAATTCCCGCCATCCTGACAGGTGGACGCATTACCTAACCACGCTGCATGCAGTATGCAAAGCGCAAACAATTGATCGATAACAGTCGTAGTGGCCCATGAGCGCGCAGTTGAAAACAAGCTGAGCTTATCCCAATGCGCGGCGATGCGATGCTCGCAAAATGCAGTCATGCAGTCATGCAGTCATGCAGTCATGCAGTCGTGCAGTCGTGCAGTCGTGCAGTCAATCGGTTTGCCTTTTACGTCAAGGCATGCTGATGACCTATGGATAAGGCTGATACGCATTTTTCAGATTCTCCAAATTTGTGCAGTATCAAGCTGATAGGTTTGGCGTTTGATTGCCAGGCGTGTAAGCGGATGCCGCGTTTGTTGACGTGGATCAATTATTAGTTACCCAACGCGTGTAGGATGAAATCTCTGTGATCTCAACCGCCATGAAGCTTTTTTCCAATACCCGCGCCAGGCGCAGCACCATATTCTTGGTATTGCTGGTGTGGTTGTTTGCGTTGGCTTCAGGAGTTGCGAATGCGTGCCTGCTCGAAGCGCGTCAAACGCACGCCCACATTGCTGCAACCGCTTCTTCCGAATCTGGCGCGCATGCGCATGCAGCCGTGATATTGCCTGGTCACACCGGAGCCATTGCCGATGGCGTGGGTGAGCAGCAGTTCAAGGCGTCGTGCCTGAAGGTTTGTGACGATGGCACGCGCTCTTTCCCCAAGCAGGACGGCTCAGTCGCCCAGAACGATGCCGGTCCCGCGCCACTTTTCCAAGTTCTCTGGGGCAAAGTAGCGCCTAGCATTCCGACGCTTCGCCATATGGATGCCCGGCAGCCAGCCACGCCTGAGTTGCCCATCCGCGTTCGCTTCTCGCGACTGGCCATTTAGCGGCCTTTCAACGTTTGACCCTGAGCCTCGCGCTCTGCGGCCTGCGTTCGTATCTTCATCCAATTTGCTTTTACGCCCTCGGGGTGCGCAAAGCAGACTTGAGCCTTGAACCAGCAGCGTCGATGCCTACCCAAGGCACAGCACTGCACACCGTATTCTATTTTTCTCTTCCCCTGATCAGGATTCAGTCATGACCCTTTTTCGATTCATTCCCCTTGCCCTTGCCTTGATTGCCATCAGCGCATTGACCGCCTGCAACACGGCTCCGCCGCTGATGATGCCCATGGGCACCGCGTCTGCCAGCACCATGGGCACACCTGGCCAGATGGGCAACATGGGCCAGATGGGACAGATGGATGCGCAGACGAAAACGATGCAAGCCATGCACGACAAGATGATGAGCGCCAAGACCCCTGAAGAGCGCAACAAGCTGATGGCCGAACACATGAAATCCATGCAGGACGGCATGGCCATGATGGAAGGCAACTCCGGTGCCGGCAAGGGCGGCATGAAGGGCATGCCGGGCATGAAAGGCGATATGGGTGCGCACCAGCAGATGATGGAAAAGCGCATGGAAATGATGCAGACCATGATGAAAATGATGATGGACCGAATGCCGGCGGCACCTGCCAAATAAAGAAGCCCAACCCATGACGCCGCTTCGCACAGGCTTCGCGCTGGGCATCACCGTCGGGCTGTTTTATGCCCTGTGCGCGCTGGTCTGGGCTTTGGCACCCGGCCCGTTTCTGGGCTTCATGGGCAATCTGTTTCATGGCATGGACTTCAGCACCCTAGTGCAGCCTCGGCCATTCGCCTGGACAGGGTTCCTGACGGCGCTCCTCGTACTGAGCACCTGGGCCTTTTTTGCCGGTGTGTTTTTTGCGTGGTTGACCGATCGATTAACGGGTTGATCAACCTCGAATTGGAAGATGCGCAGTGATTCCGCAAGGCGGCCCGCAGACTTTAAACAGTTCAGTCCAGGAGATTTTTAAATGAACCATAACCACAATGTAGAGCCAAGTCAGAACAGGGTTTTATCAGGGGCACCGCCATTTTGGCGCTCCCGGTATAGCTTGGGTCTGATGGTGTTCGGTGCTGCCGCCGCCTACTTTTTGCTCAGTGAGCATCGCGCCCACTTCCTGGGTGCGCTGCCGTACCTGCTGCTTCTGGCTTGCCCGCTGATGCATGTGTTCATGCACCATGGACATGGCCGGCATGAACGCCATGCTGACGGTAACCAAAGTTTGAACACGTCAACAACACCTCAGCCGAACAAGACCGGAAAACAGCCATGACCCACGATACCCCTGCCTACGGACTATGGTTGCTGGTCATCTTTAATTCGGCCATCTTCCTGATGTTTGCATTCAGCTTCTTTAAACCCCAGACAGCACGAGACTGGCGAACCTTTGGCGCATTTGCCGCCTTCATTGTTGCGCTCTTCGTCGAGATGTATGGCTTTCCGCTGACCATCTATTTCATGTCTGGCTGGCTGCAGACCAAGTTCCCGAGCATCGATCTGCTGTCTCACAACTCCGGCCATCTCTGGTCAACACTTTTGGGGGAGAAGGGTGATCCCCATTTCGGGGTACTGCATATCGCCAGCTACGTGTTCCTAGGATTTGGCTTTTACCTGTTGTCCAGTGCCTGGAACGTGCTGTACCACGCGCAACGCCAGCATGCATTGGCTACGGCAGGCCCTTATGCTCGCATTCGCCATCCGCAATACCTGGCTTTCGTCTTAATTCTGTTGGGTTTCCTGCTGCAATGGCCAACGCTGCTCACGTTGGTGATGTTTCCCATCCTGCTGGTGATGTATGGGCGGCTCGCGATCACGGAAGAGTCTGAAATGCGTAAGCGGTTCGGCGCTGAATTTGAAGCCTACGCAACGAGCACGCCACGCTTCGTGCCGTCATTGCGAAACAAAACGTCGGTTGCCTGAAAGCGTGAGGTCTGCGAATCAATGCTCCTGCTCTAGGCATCTGCCGACGCCGATTCAAACACCTGATTCCTCAATCCAATGAAAACTCACCATGCAAACCCTGCAATTTGATGTCAGCGGCATGACCTGCGGCGGCTGTACCCTGATTGTGCAGCGCATGCTCAGCAAGCTCGACGGCGTCAGCCACGCTGAAGTCAGTTTGCGCCCGGGCATGGCCATCGTAGTGACTGATCCGGCTCGCATCACACGCGCTCAGATCGAATCGACAATCGCCGGGCTCGGTTACCCCGCCAAGGTTTGTCCGGCAGAGCACGACTGACCACCATGAAAACAACCATCGTGGATGTCGACAAGCTCGATCCAAGTTCGACTAGAGTAGGCGCCTTGCCGCATCGATTGGCATGTTGCGAATGGCAAGCACGAGTGCAATTTCGTCCGGGCATGGCAGGAGCAGGTGGCCTGACCCGTTCAGTAAAACGTGCTGGGTTCCCTCAAGCGGCACGATGCTGCCCCGCTTTGAATGTCGGCAACCTTGACTTCGGCCGTGATGGTGGCTTTGTGGGAGTGAGCTGAATGTGCTTTTCAGCCACAGCCAGCTTTACGGCGGGCGCCTTGCTGTTCGGGATCGGCATGCTGGCGCTGAAGTCAGCGCGTCGCCGGCGCGAACTGCCATTTGCAGCCATCCCGCTGCTGTTTGCGATCCAGCAGTTGAGCGAGGGCGTGATCTGGCTGACGTTTCGCTACGAGGCGCCGCTGCTCAACGCAGTCATGACCCATATTTATTCCTTTTTCTCGCATGTGCTGTGGCCGATCTTTGTGCCCGTGGCAGTGCTGCTGATCGAACCGCCAGGCCGGCGCCGTAAAGCGCTGTTTGCGTTTGTTGCCGCTGGACTCGCGGTAGGTGCGTACCTGCTGTACTTCCTGGTGGCCTTCCCAATCGTCTCGCGGCCTACAGGCCAGCACATCGAATACATCGCGCCGCACTTCTTTGCCGCGGCGACGATGACGCTGTATCTGATATCGACCACTGTCAGTCCGATTCTGTCCACACACCGCATGGTGAAGGTCTTCGGTATTTTGGCGCTGTTGTCCTTTGGCGGGGTTTATTACTTTTATGCGACCTGGTTCATTTCAGTATGGTGCTTTTTTGCAGCGCTCCTGAGCGTCACCATATTTCTTCATTTTGTACGGCGCCGGGGTGAACGTAGCGCCCCCCAATTTCAATGACTGTCCACACGTTCTCCATCATTTTGTTGACTGAACCTGACAGCCTGCAACCTGAACCATTGGCCTGGCTGGCGGCGGCTGTTTTTATTGTCTCTGTCCGCTACGAGCTACTTATGCCGCTGCTGCCGGATTCAATGCCACCGATGTTGCCAAGTGCGACGCCTACCGAAGTCGCTCCTCATGTCGGCTTTCTCAGCGGCATGCACTTTGCCGGTATGCCTGTTGGGGCGCCCCTGTGGGAAGCTGTCGCGGTCCATGCAAGTTCAGGGCGTAGCCGGCTTTGGGCAGACGCTCGGACCGTCCGTCAAGGGATGTCTTTCAGTGCGCTCGCACAGCGCAGCTCGGTCTGGCTGACTGCTTCTCTTGTCACGATGTTGCTTTCGTTGGTGACCCGCCCGGGCTGGTGGTCGTCCATTCCTGCCAAATTTACCGGCCTCCTCACTGGGGGTTCAAGCTTTTGGCAGGAAGTGCGTGAATTGCTACAACAGGATTGCGAAACCCCCTGGGATCAAGCGATAGGCAGGGTCCGCAGCTTAACGGTCAAACTAAACTTTTAGGAGAAATGAAAATGCGCAAACTATTGTCAATTTTGACAGCGGTGTTGGTGTTGAGCCTCAGTGGATGTGGCTATAACACCTTTCAAACCACGGACGAGCAAGTCAAGGCGAGTTGGTCCGAGGTGGTCAATCAGTACCAACGCCGTGCGGACTTGGTTCCCAATCTCGTCAATACTGTCAAAGGCGAGGCCAAGTTCGAGCAGGACACGCTCACCAAGGTGGTTGAAGCACGCTCAAAGGCGACCTCCATCCAGGCTACGCCGGAACTGATCAACGACCCTGCAGCATTTCAGAAATTCCAGCAGGCACAGGGTGAATTGACCGGTGCCTTGTCCAGGCTGATGGTGGTTTCAGAGAACTATCCGAACCTTAAAGCGAATCAAGGTTTCCGCGACCTGCAGGCACAGCTGGAGGGCACCGAAAACCGCATCACGGTGGCGCGCAACCGCTACATCAAGTCGGTGCAGGAGTACAACGTGACGGTGCGCTCGTTTCCCTCCAATCTGACAGCGATGGTGCTTGGCTACAAAGCCAAGCCCAATTTTTCCGTAGACAACGAAAAGGAAATCTCTAGCCCGCCAAGCGTCGGTTTTGACAGCGCACCTGCCAAGCCCGCCAGTGGTGCCTCGGGAGCGGCCAGATGAGGGCCTTCATGACCGCAAAAAGGTCGGCCAAGTCCTTTCTACTGGCATTCATGCTGTGCGGTTCCTTACTGGCCGTAGCGCAAGTTTCGGTCCCGGCATTGATCGGGCATGTCACCGACCAGACCGGCACGCTCACGGCCGAGCAAAAGTCCTCCCTGGAGCAGACCTTGACCGCGTTTGAAGCCCGCAAGGGCAGTCAGCTTGCAGTCCTGATGATTCCTTCTTCAGCACCAGAAGAAATCGAGCAGTACGCCTTGCGTGTTGCAGAGCAATGGAAGCTCGGGCGCAAGAAGGTCGATGACGGAGCCATCCTGGTTATTGCCAAGGATGATCGTACGCTGCGCATCGAGGTCGGTTATGGCCTGGAAGGGGCGCTCAACGATGCCACCAGCAAACGCATCATCAGCGAGATCATCGTTCCGCAGTTCAAGCAGCAAAATTATTATGGCGGCATCACGGCCGGGGTCGGGCAAATCATCCGCATTATTGACGGCGAGCCTCTGCCGGCGACGAGTGAGAAGCCTGTTGCCGGCCTTGACGGGTTCCAGCAGTACGTGCCCTTCATCTTTATCGCCGCTCTCGCAGTCGGTGGCGCGCTGCGTGTCTGGCTAGGCAGAGTTCCTGGTGCATTCGTTACTGGCGCAGGCATCGCGCTGGTGGCATGGTTTGTTGCTGGCGTCCTGTCTACTGCGTTGTTGGCAGGGTTGATGGCTCTTTTCGTCACGTTGGCGGGTGGCGGCATGGGCAGGCATGGACTCGGCGGGTACTACGGTGGAGGCGGCCGGGGTGGTTCTGGCGGCGGCTTTCGCGGGGGTGGGGGCGGCTTTGGTGGCGGCGGTGCGTCGGGGAGATGGTAGCCATGAATATCAAACGAATCATGAAGCATTTGCTGACGACCCGCGGACAGGTCAAACGGGCCTTTCCGCACAGCACATTGACCAGAATCGAAGCAGCGATCAAGGCAAGCGAGATAACCCATGTCGGAGAAATCCGTTTCGCGGTCGAAGGCGCACTCGATGGCATGCCGCTGTTCAAAGGCCAGTCGGCCAGAGAACGTGCGATCGATTTATTTGCGCTACTGCGGGTGTGGGACACCCGGCACAACAATGGTTTGCTGATTTATCTGTTGCTGGCTGACCGCGCAGTAGAGATTGTTGCCGACCGAGGGATTCATGAAAAAGTGGGTTCGCAGGATTGGAACAAGATTTGCCAACAGATGGAAAGGGCCTTCAGTCAATCGAACTATGAAAGCGGTGTGCTCAGCGGCGTGCAGGCTGTGACGCAGCACCTGGTGCAGCACTTCCCGGCTGGCGGCCAAAACGGCAACGAACTACCCGACAAGCCGGTGGTCCTGTGAGACAGGCAACGTTGAAAACATCCGTAGCCCACAGATGCTCCAGAAATTACTCAATAAACACTTGTGGGCTGGCTTCGCTGATTGTGATTGACGTTTCTCAGGTGAGCCGCTACTAGCTAGTAGTGACTCATTTATTCAGGGGCACTGCCATGAAAACCATGGCAAAGCGCAGGTGCCAAGCGACCCGAACACCGACAAGGAATAACACTATGGACATGAAAACACATCAGCATCACAGCGGCAGCCCGCCTGCCAAACCAGCCTCGCCATCGGATCTGAAGGATCCGGTGTGCGGCATGACTGTCACGGAGCAGTCTGATCACAAGCTGACGCACGAGGGTCGGCCTTACTATTTCTGCAGCGCCAAGTGCCAGGGCAAGTTCGCGGCCAACCCGCAGCAGTACCTTGTGTCCGCAGCGCCCGCAGACACCGCTCCAGCGCCCGCTGGCACGATCTACACCTGCCCGATGCATCCTGAGATTCGCCAGGACCATCCAGGCAATTGCCCCAAGTGCGGCATGACGCTCGAGCCCTTGATGCCGGAACTGGGTGACGATGAAAACCCCGAACTGCGCGACTTTCAGCGCCGCTTCTGGTGGACGCTGCCGCTGACTGTCGTGGTCACAGTTTTGGCGATGTTTGGCCATCAAATGCAGTGGTTTGAAACCACTACCCAGACCTGGATTGAGCTGGTGCTGTCGATCCCCATCGTCCTGTGGGCCGGCTGGCCGTTCTTCTCGCGCGGCTGGCAGTCGGTGGTGAACCGCAGCCCCAACATGTGGACCCTGATTGGCCTGGGCACCGGCGCCGCTTTCGTGTACAGCGTGGTGGCGGCGGTAGCCCCGCAGTTGTTCCCGGTCTCGTTCATTTCCATGGGCCGAGTTGCCGTGTACTTTGAAGCGGCCGCCGTGATCATCTCGCTCACGCTGCTGGGCCAGGTGCTCGAGCTCAAGGCCCGGTCGCAGACCTCGGCGGCGATCAAGTCGCTGCTGGGCCTGGCGCCCAAGACCGCCCGCCGCATTCGCCAGGACGGCACCGAAGAGGACGTGCCGCTGACTCATGTGCATGTGGGCGACTTGCTGCGCGTGCGTCCCGGTGAAAAAGTGCCAGTCGATGGCGTCGTAACGGAAGGTGGCAGTTCAGTCGATGAATCCATGCTCACCGGCGAGCCGATGCCGGTGAGTAAGCGCGTGGGCGACAAGGTGATTGGCGCCACGCTCAACACCAGCGGCGCCATGGTGATGCGAAGCGAGCGTGTGGGCTCGACGACGATGCTTTCGCAGATTGTGCAGATGGTGGCCCAGGCCCAGCGCTCCCGGGCGCCGATGCAGCGCATGGCCGACGTGGTGGCGGGCTACTTCGTTGTCACCGTGGTTGGCATTGCCTTGGTAACCTTTTTCGCCTGGGGCTTGTTCGGCCCTGAGCCGCGCTGGGTGTTCGGCCTGATCAATGCCGTGTCGGTGCTCATCATCGCCTGCCCCTGCGCCTTGGGCCTGGCCACGCCGATGTCGATCATGGTCGCCACCGGGCGCGGCGCCACCCAGGGTGTGCTGTTTCGCGATGCGGCGGCCATCGAGAACATGCGCAAGATCGACACCCTCATCATCGACAAGACCGGTACGCTGACCGAGGGCCGCCCGACATTCGAGCGCGCCGTTCCCGCCCCGGGCTTTGACGCTGACGAGGTACTGCGCCTGGCCGCCAGCCTGGACCAGGGCAGCGAGCATCCGCTGGCCGAAACCATCGTGCGCGCCGCCCGCGAGCGCGGCATGGTGCTGGACAAGCCCGAGAACTTCGAGTCCGGCTCGGGCATCGGCGTGCGCGGCCAGGTGGCCGGGCGCCAACTGGCGCTGGGCAACACCACGCTGATGGATCAGATTGGCGTTTCAGTCGCGCCCCTGGTGCCCCAGGCCGAAGCCCTGCGGGCCGAAGGCGCCAGCGTCATGCACCTGGCCGCCGATGGGCAGCTGATGGGACTGCTGGCCGTGTCCGACCCGGTCAAGGCCAGTACGCCGGAAGCCTTAGCGACACTGAAAGCGGCCGGACTGCGCATCGTGATGGCCACCGGCGACGGCCTGACCACGGCAAAAGCCGTTGCGGCCCGCCTGGGCATTGACGAGGTGCACGGCGAGGTCAAGCCAGCCGACAAGCTGATATTGGTGGAAAAGCTGCAAAAAGAAGGCCGTGTGGTGGCGATGGCGGGCGACGGCATCAACGATGCGCCAGCACTGGCCAAGGCTGATGTCGGCGTGGCGATGGGCACCGGGACCGACGTGGCAATGAACAGTGCGCAGATCACGCTGGTCAAGGGCGATCTGCGCGGCATTGCGATTGCGCGTGCGCTGTCGGAAGCGACGGTGGGCAACATGAAGCAAAACCTGGTGTTTGCCTTTTTGTACAACGCGCTGGGCATCCCGATCGCTGCCGGTGTGCTTTATCCGATGACCGGCTGGCTGCTGTCGCCCTTGATTGCCGCGCTGGCCATGAGCTTGAGTTCGGTGTCGGTGATCGGCAACGCTTTGCGGCTGCGAAAGAGACGCGTATGACGCCGCTGTTTTGGCTGTATCGCCGCCAACAACTGCCATCGCCAGAGGTATGAAGTCGCAAGAAAGATAGCGTGTTCGGCGATGGCATCCAAAACGCGCCAATACAGGCTGAGCCCTGATAGAAGTTTATTTACCAACCAAGAAAGATCATGATGAAAAAAACTAATAACTGGATTTTGACAGCGATTCAGCTGGGCCTGCTGGCTTGGTCCGGCGCCGCTTTAGCGGCTGACAAAGTCTATGTGGCCAATGAGGGTGCTGACACGGTCAGCGTGCTCGATGCCGCGTCGTTCAAGACACTGGCGAGCGTGCCTGTCGGCAAGTCACCGCACAACGTGCAGGTATCGCCCGACGGCAAGGTTGTATGGGTCACCAACAACGGCGAGCCTAATCAGGTGGCGGCCTCTGTGCATAAGGAAATGGTCAAAAGTGAACACAGCGCGATGGCGACAGCAGGAGCCGTTTGGGCCATTGATACCAGTAGTAACGCGGTAATCGCCAAGGTGCCGGTCGGCCCTCACCCGGCTCATGTGGTGGTGTCACCAGACGGGCGCTTTGCCTATATCACCAATGGCGGCGACAACACGGTCAGTGTGGTTGACACATCGGCGCGACGCGTGGTCGCCACGATTCCGGTCGGCAAGTTTCCCCACGGCCTTCGCATCAGTCCGGACGGCAAGCAGGCCTATGTCGCCAACCTCAAGGGCGGCACGGTCTCGGTGATTGATACCGCCAGCCAAAAGGAAGTCGCGCAAATTCCGGCAGGCAAGGGGCCGGCCCAGGTCGGCTTCACACCGGACGGTCGCCTTGTCTTGGTCTCGCTGTCGGAAGAAAACGCAGTCGCTGTGATCGACTCCACCACGCGAAAGGTGATTCGCAAGGTCGCGGTCGGAACGGTCCCCATCCAGCTGTACGCCACGCCGGACTCGCGCACGTTTCTGGTAGCCAACCAAGGCTCGCCCAAGAAACCTGGCAAAACTGTCAGCTTGATCAACTTGGAGAGTTTCAAGGTCGTCAAGACCGTCATGACCGGCGCCGGTGCTCATGGCGTGGTCGTCGATCGTGATGGCAGGTATGCCTACGTGACCAACACTTACGCCAACTCGGTTTCCGTGGTCGATGTGAAGGACCGCAAGGTCGTCAAGACCGTTCCTGTGGGCAAGGGCCCCAACGGCATCAGCGTGACGCCTTGATGGTGACCCGGCGCTTGCCGTTGTCCGCCAAGGTGTTCCTTGTTTGCGGCTTCTATCTTGTTGCGCTGGGCCTGTACTTCTTGCTTCTGCGTCCGGCCTTGTTGCCCGAAGATCCGCGCTACATCGGCAGTTCGCTTGAAGCGATTCGCGCCTCAGTGCCCGGCCTGGAGCGTTGGCTTGGACATGTGTTCAACGTCATGGGCGGCTTCATGGTGGCCGCCGGCGCGCTAACGGTGCATGCGGCCTGGCGTTGGCTGGCAAAGCGCGAGCGAGGAACGTTCGCTGCCTTGTCAGTGGCCGGTGGGGCCAGCGTCGGGCTAATGAGTGCCACCAATTTTCTTTTGCACTCGAATTTTCGATGGCTGCTCTTGGTGCCCTCGCTCTTGTGGCTTTTGGGCCTCGCGTGTTATCTCAGGGAACGCTGATTTGCTGGCTGGACAAACCCGGGTTTCGAAGTTTCAAGGAGGACAGGCATACCGCCCTTGCCCGGTGTTTCCACCATATTGCGTTGCTGACGTGTCGAATACTGATTGGCGGTTCATTTGGCACCGGGCCAAGCGGTAATGCCAGGCGATGAGCCTGCCAACGTCCACCTGAAAAAACGCATCCTGAAATGCCATCCTCGGACGGCTTCACTGCGGCTGCGTCTTGCGTTTTTCCGGGGTGCCCTGTTAGGCATTCAGCCAGTCTTCTTGTGCTTTGCGAAATCGCGCCAAAGCAAATAACCAATGTTCAGCAGAACCACAGGCCACTGGCGACCGCACTGAGCAATATTGCTGTCACACCCATACTGCGATGCGAACGGCTGCACGGCAATGTTTTGCGTCTGCAAATATAGGCTCAAATAAAGGCCTGATTTTGGATAGGGATGGTCCGGGGCGCATCAGCCGTTCCCCGGACTTGCCCTTAATTAATTGGCCGGCTGAATGTCTGTCACTACAATGGCGCCACCGGTTTTTTCCGCCTTAAAGCGAACCTTGTCCCCTGCCTTGACTTTGTCCAGCATGGCCGGGTCCTTGACCTGGAACACCATGGTCATGCCCGGCATGTCTAAGTTTTTGATCTCGCCATGCTTGATAGTGATTTTCTTGGCTTCCATGTCCACTTTGCGAATTTCGCCTTCGGCCATGTCGGCTGCCGCTGCCGGCGCTGTTTTGCTTGACTCCTCCTTGATCATGGGGGCGCTGCCGTGTGAGGTCGCATAAGCCGACGCAGCGCCGGCCAGAAGGGTCGTGATGACCAAAAGGGCTTTAAGATTTTTCATGGTGTTTTCTCTCAAAATTGCGTTGAAGGCGTGGCCGGCCAGCGCAAGCGGTGGCTGCCACGGGGATTGCGTGAGTTCCTCAGATCAATGGGCATGCCCAGCCTGAGCTTGCCTTTTGGCAGGGGTTTTGCCGCTAGCAACATTGACCGAACCCTTCATGCCCGCGTCGTAATGGCCAGGCTGCAGGCAGGCAAAGTCCACCTTGCCAGCCTTGGTGAAATGCCAGATGATTTCACCGCTTTTGCCTGGCGCCACAGTGACCATGTTTTCGTCGGCGTGTTCCATCTCGGGATTTTTCTTCATCACCTCGTAATGGTCCTTGAGCTCCTTGGCGGTTCCCAGCACCATTTCGTGCTTGACCTGGCCGGAATTCTTGGCGACAAAGCGGATGGTTTCACCTTGCTTGACAGCGATCTTTGACGTGTGAAAGCGCATGTCGTCGGTCATGTCGACGTTGACGGTACGCGTCACATTGGCGGCGACGCCGGGTTTGCCGATCTCCTCGACGCCGCCATGGCCCCCGGCGTGGTTGCCTGCGGCCATGGCCGTGAGGGCCAGAAAAATGCCGGGAATGGCGATCAGGATGTTGCGTGATTTCATGAGATACCTTTCAAAAGGGTTGAATGCAAATAAAGAAACTAAAACTAACTTAATGTTTCATGCCGCCCATGGCTCCCGCACCTCCCATGACGGGCTTGCGCACCTGGACCTCGACCTCTTTGGCCGGCATGTTCTGCGCCTTCATGGTCTGGCCGCCCTCTGCGGCAAAGCGCGCCGGGTTGGGCAGTGCGCCCGTCCATTCATAAGCCACCTCGCCGGCCGGGTGCTTGTACCAGCCCGGGTCCTTGTAGTCGCCGGCTTTCTGGTCCTTGCGCACCTTGACGACGCTGAACATGCCGCCCATCTCGACCGAGCCAAACGGCCCCTCTCCGCTCATCATCCGCGCCGTGTTGTCGGGCAGCGGCATGTCCATCTCGGCCATGTCGGCCATGCCGCGCTCGCCCATCACCATGTAGTCGGGAATGACGTTGGTGATGTCTTTGACCACTTTGCGATGGTCCACGCCGATCAGGGTTGGCACGTCGTGGCCCATCGCGTTCATCGTGTGGTGGCTCTTGTGGCAATGAAAGGCCCAGTCGCCTTCCTCGTCGGCCAGGAATTCCAGCTGCCGCATCTGGCCGACGGCCACATCGGTTGTTACTTCATATTGGCGTGAGGATTTTGGTGTGGGACCGCCATCGGTGCCAGTTACCAGAAATTCATGGCCGTGCAAGTGCATCGGATGGTTGGTCATGGTCAGGTTGCCGATGCGGATGCGCACCTTGTCGTTCTTGCGCACGACCAGCGGGTCGATGCCCGGAAAGACCCGGCTGTTCCAGCTCCACAGGTTGAAGTCAAGCATGGTCATGATCTTGGGCGTGTAGGCGCCGGGGTCGATGTCGTAGGCATTGAGCAGGAACACGAAGTCGCGGTTCACCTCGTCGATCAGCGGGTGCCTTGCCTTGGGGTGGGTGATCCAGAAACCCATCATGCCCATGGCCATCTGCGTCATCTCGTCGGCATGCGGGTGGTACATGAAGGTGCCGGGGCGCTTGGCTAAGAATTCGTAGACAAAAGTCTTGCCGACCGGAATCGCCTTTTGCGTCAGGCCCGAGACGCCGTCCATGCCGTTGGGCAGGCGCTGGCCGTGCCAGTGCACGCTGGTGTGCTCGGGCAGCTTGTTAGTCACAAAAATGCGCACCCGGTCGCCCTCGACCACCTCGATGGTAGGACCTGGCGACTGGCCGTTGTAGCCCCACAGGTGGGCCTTGAAGCCGGGCGACATCTCGCGCACCACCGGCTCGGCCACCAGGTGGAACTCCTTCACGCCGTTGTTCATGCGCCAGGGCAGCGTCCAGCCGTTGAGCGTGACCACCGGGTTGTAGGGGCGGCCGGTCTCGGGCACCAGCGGCGCCATCGTGTCAGGTTTGGATTGAAAAACGGGCTCAGGCAGGGCGGCCATGGCCACCCGGCTCACTGCAGCCGCAGCCACCGCCGTGGTAATGGCGCCAGCGCCAGTCAGAAAATTTCTTCGATTCGTCATAAAATTTTTGCTTTATGTAGGGTCTTCAATTGGGTTGTAGCTGGCATCAGTGGCCAGCGGCTTCACCGCCACCACCTGCTGCAGGCGCGGCCATGGCCAATGTGGTCGGCTTGCCGATCATGGAGGCAGCCAGCGCGGCATCGGCCAGCCAGAACTGCTGGTAAGCGTTGAGGGCAGCGGTGACGCTGGCGATCTGGTCGCGGTTGTCGGCCAACAACTCGAACACGCCGATCAGCATGCCGTTGTAGCGCAGCACATTTTCTTCAGAGATGGTCTTGCGCAGCGGCACGATTTCATCGCGGTAATGCCGAGCCACGTCGTAAGCGGTGCGGTAAGCCGAATAGCTTTCGCGCAGTTGGGACGAGGCGCCGCGCACTGCGCCTTCATACCGGCTGGCCGCAGCCAGCGACTGCGCGTTCATCGCGTCCCGCTTGGCGGTGCCCCAGTCGAAAATCGGCAGGCGAATATCAAGCTCGTAACCCTTGCGCGCGCTTTTCGTGCCTTCTGCGTTGTCAAAGACCGTGTCACGGCGAATGCCGAGCTCCACATCCACCAGGCTCTCGATCAGATTCAGTCCTTGTGACCGGCCGGCGTTGTCGAGCTGCTGGCGCGCCATCCGCACATCGAGCCGCTGCTCGGCAGAATTCGCGTTGACGCTGGCGGCTTGACGGGGCTCCTTGGGCAACTCGGGCAGGCGTTCAGGCAATTGCAACTGCCCGGCTTGTGCCGCTGTCAGTCCCAGCAGCCGGGTCAATTCTTCCCTGGCCGCGGTGCTGGCATGCTGGCTGGAGGCCAGCTGCGCTGCGCTGTCGGCATAAAAGCTTTGCTGACGCGCACGCTGCAGCTTGTTGAAATTGCCCACCTGCTGCATGCGCCGCGCCAGTTCGGCGCTCGCCTGCGCGCTGCGGTTGACCTGATTTGCATACGCCAAGGTCTGCTGCGCGGCGACGGCGCGAACCCAGGCCTGGCGAACCTGGGTCACTTGCTCGACCACATTGGCGCTGAGCTGGACCCGGGCCTGCGCCATCTGACCTCGGGAAATTTCCATTCGCCGGGGCAGCATCAACAAATCGAGCAGGCCAAAGGACAGCAAGCGGCCCAGTTCCAGTTCCTCGCCCGAGCGGACGCGCTCGAAATTGAACACGGGGTTGGCGATTCGGCCCGTCTGGTTGGCCTGTGCCATGTCGGCCCAGCTTTGCGCCAGCAATGTTTGCACCGCCGGGCTGTTGGCCAGTGCCAGTTGCACGGCTTCGTCCATGCTCAGCGATTTGGCAAGCAACTCACTGGTCAATCTCGCCCTGGCTTGACTTTGCTGCTCAGTACGACTGAGCTCGAGCTTGCCTTGGGTGAAGGTGCCTGTGCTGTCATTGGTGCCCTGCACCGCCTGGTCGAAGTTGACCGAAGCGCAGCCGACCAGCACCAGTGCTGACATGGCCACGGCGGAGAGTCGAAAAATTCTTTTCATATGGGTTTTCCTGTCACGGTTTGGCGGGCGCTGTACTGGATGCAGGCTTGGCAGCGTTGTCCGGCGACTGGCCCTGGCTGGCTTCTTTGGCATAGGCGCGCCATCCGCCAATCTGGCCAGCAATGTCATTGGTTTCTTTCCAATTGACGATTTTTTCGTCTTTATAGGGTAGGTAACCTTCAAGCGCCGAGCGGTAGCTTGGCTGCCCGTCCTCAGCCATGGCTGCAGGGCCAGGCTGTGCAGGGGCGGTCGCAGGCGCCTGCGCGCTGGCTTGCATGGCGCCAAGCGAGGCGGCCAGCAGTGCCAGCCTCGCCAGCGATGTGCGCAAGTTGGAATGAATGCAGATAATCACAAAAATCTCCTGATTGACAAGCAAGGCGATGGGAACATCGCAGCGATCCGGCCATCATTAAGATGTCATGACCTTTAATGGCCATGCCGGCAGCAAGTACAGGCCCAATATGGGCCTGAGCGTCAGGAAATGGGTGGTTTTTGGCCTCGTGCCGCAGGGGCACTGGCAAATTGGGCAACTTCTGCACGAAGCACAATGCCCAGGCTGAAAACAGTAGCGACGCCAGCGGGCGCCGCAGACAGCGCCACTGTATGACAGACCTGGCAGACGCTGCATGATTCGCAATGCGTATCTGCTGCGTGGGAGTCTCCTCCCGAGGCGTGGCCCGGGCAGTCGGCTGCAGCCAAACTTGTTGTCACCACTTTATCGGGATCGATATGCGCGTGTTCGGCCGCCTCATGGGCGTGCTCAGCTGTTGCTTTGGTAGCGCCTTGCTGCTGCGTCTGGAATTGTGCAACCACCATCTCAGTCGCCATGGCATCACTGACCCAGCCGCGCAAAGGCAACAGGGCAATGAGGAAGGCAATGAACAGGTGGCGCATGAAAAATTCAGATGTAAAGATTTTCAACAGTTTGTTTTATATACCAAAGCGGCGCACACCGCAGCCTTGCGAACAGGCAAGCCTTAGCTTGAGACGGCCATGGTAAGCGAAAAGTTCATTTATTCTGAGCCGGCAGTGCCGCCATCGAATGCAGCAAAGCCTGTGCTAAAAGACAAACAAAGCCAGGTTTAAGGCCTCATGTGGGCGCGTTGACCATTGGAAAGCCTGGCCACCTCATCGCCCTGCATGGCCATGGATTGGCTGTCTGTGGTTTGCATCATTTGGCCTGGTTTCATTCGGTAGGGGCGGCCCAGCTTATCTTCCATTGCCATCTTGCCGTCCTTAAACACATGCACTGTCGAGCCGTCTTTAAGCTGAACAGATTTTTCGATGCCCTCCCGATCGACGGCAAAGGCGGACAGACCCGACAAGAGCAAACTCAGTCCAACAACAGCTTTAAAAATAGACATGATAAAAATCCTTTTAGGTTGTATGCAAAGGGACCACAAGGAAACCTGCAAGGCCTGTGATGCCACCTTTTGGCCCACAGTTGGCAATGTAGGGCGTACAGGCCAACTGCAGCCTGACCGGAACATTACAGTTTTGACAGATTCATATCCGGTCACCCAACCCCACAAAAATCTCTCGTCGAGCTGCTTGCTCAAGCGCAGCAGCAGGCCGTGAGGCACGTCACCGAATCACCATTTTTTCTGGAAACGACAACGTGAAGGTTGTTTTGCCGGTCAACACACTTTGCGCGCTCACTTGTCCACCATGGGCTGACATGATGGAGCGCACAATTGCCAGGCCAAGCCCGGTGCCGCCGTCAAGGCGTGCTCTGGCAGAGTCAACCCGGTAAAAACGCTCGAAAATGTGTGGCAAATGATGTGGCGCGATGCCGTCTCCCGCATTGACGACAGCTACTGTGGCACGCTCATTTTCAGTTGTGATCAACAAGTCCACTTTGGAATTGGAATGCGCATGGCGAATGGCATTGGACACCAGATTGCTCAATGCGCGCTGGATCAACCGCCGGTCGCCCAGCACAGTCGCTGCGCCGGCTACCTCAACCGTTAAACCGCGCTCCTCGGCCAGCAGCGACAAATACTCAGCGACTTGCCGAGCCTCTCTGGCCAGTTCAACCGGCTCACGATTGAGAATATCGCCGTTGTGTTCTGCGCTGGCAATAAAAAGCATGTCGGCAATCAAGCGCGTCAAGCGTTCGAGTTCTTCGACATTGCCTTCCAATACTTCTCGCAGCTCAGCTGCTGTACGGGTTTTGGACAAGGCCACTTGCGTTCTTCCCATCAGCGTGGCAACAGGCGTGCGCATTTCATGGGCCAGTTCGCCGGAAAACGCCTGCAGCCGTTGGTAGCCGTCATCGATTCGCTCCAGCATGCTGTTGAACGCTTGCGCAAGTTCATAGAGTTCTGTGGGCAACCCCGACGATGACACCCGCTGGCCGAGCGACTGCGTGCTCACGGAGGCGGCCAGTCGATGAAACCGGCGCAGGGGCGACAAACTGGTGCGCGCGATAAGCCATGCGCCCAACCCCACGAGGAGGAGGAGCACCGGCAATGCAACCAAGGTGGTACGGATAAAGCCACTGAGCAACTTGCTGTCATGGCGCCGGTCCAAAGAAAGGTAGTAACGCACCGCTTTGCCATTAGCCACCTGACCGGTACCCCGAGCCGCAACAAACTGGACGCCGCTGGCGCTACTCCAGTGGAAAATAAGCGAATCGGTGATTGCTTTGCGATCGAGCGCTACCACGGACTGCTGGGCGGTAGGTGAAAAGCTTGCCACCGATTGCCCTGTAGTGGGGTCACTCAAAGCCAGATGCAGGTCATCGTGGCCAATCAAGAGATCGCCAAACCGGTGCTGGTTCTGAGCAATAGCTTCGGGCGAAGGCATTTCAGACAACACATGCAGCAGCAAATCGCGCTTTCCCTTGAGCTCTTCGGCAGCGCGTGCATCGAGTTGCCGTGACAGGGCATAAAACCCGGTGACAGTGGCCCCGCCGGTCAGAATTAAGCCAAAAAATGCGCTGGCCAGCGCGATCCGCATAGCCAGCGAATTTCGAGACCAGAAGTCAATTTTTGGAACTTGTGTCACACCGACGCCCGGCGTTCCAGTACGTAACCCACGCCGCGCACCGTGTGGATCAGTTTGTCGTCAAAAGGATCGTCGATCTTGGCGCGCAGCCGCCGGATCGCCACTTCGACCACATTGGTGTCCGAATCGAAATGGATGTCCCACACCAGCGACGCGATCTGGGTTCTGGAAAGCACTTCGCCCGCCCTCTGGGCGAGCAGGGTCAGCAAGGCAAACTCTTTGGCAGACAGGTCGATCCGCTGGCCGGCGCGCGTGGCCCGGTGACGCACCGGATCAATTTCAAGATCGGCAGCCCGTAAAACGGGGTCCTTTACGACCGGCTGGCCGCGTTTGAGCAGGGCGCGCACCCTGGCCAACAGTTCAGGAAACTGAAAAGGCTTGAGCAGGTAATCATCCGCGCCCAGATCAAACCCGCGCACCTTGTCGTCGGTATTGCCCCGGGCGGTGAGCATCAAAACGGGTATTTGCCGGGAGGTACGCAGCGCCGACAGCACGGCAAATCCGTCAATGCCGGGCAGCATGATGTCCAGAATCACCAATCCATGATCGCCATTGACCGCCGCGTGCAAACCGTCCGTTCCGTTGTGGGCAACCTCCACGGCGTAGCCGCTTTCCATCAAGCCCTGGCGCAAATAATCGGCCGCTCTGGGCTCGTCTTCAATTACCAAAATCTTCAAAATCGCTCCTTGCCTTGCATAACGTATTTGTAATCTGCCTGTCAGCCCAGTGATGCCGCCCGGCTTCTACATTTAAACCCGTGATGCAGCCAGTTGCATCCAGGCTGCTCCCAGGCTTGGGACAGCCCCATCGATATTAAAGGAGCTTCAAATCATGTCCATTCGTAAAATCATTGTCGCCCTGACCCTTGCGGGTGCTGCCCTTCCAGCCGCTTTTGCCAACAGCGCTGTCACTTCGGTGGGCAATACAAGAGACGCTGATTACCCTGCCAGCACCCTCTACAGCGCCAGCACCAAAACCCGCGCCGAGGTCATGCAAGAGTTGCAAGCTTTCCGCAGTAATCCCGTTACGGCCGATGGCGGCAAGATCGTCAACACCGAGCGAGGCTTTGCTCCTGCCCAGCACAGTTACGCGTTTGAAGGTGGCGCCCTGGTTCATACCGACAAGTTAGCCCATGACACCGCCAAGCCCAGCTTGGTAATGACAGACGCCGACAAACGCCTGCAGCGTGAACTGTACCGCCGGTAAACATCGCACATCTTATTGACACAGCACACGCAGGGAATTTATGAACGCAAAATTTAATGCATTGCTGGTCGCCGCAACCTTGTTGGCCGGGAGTTCCGGGTTGGCAATGGCGGCTTCCAACGCGCAAAATGCGTCCTTGAGCACCACTGCAGCGCCTGGCGCTTCAGCCAAGTTGACGCTTGGAGAAGTGCGCAAGATTGACACCGAGCAGGGCAAGCTCACCATCAAGCATGAGGCTATCGAAAACCTTCAAATGCCTGGCATGACCATGGTGTTTAAGGCGGCCGACCCTGCGATGCTTCAAAAGCTGCAGGTAGGCGACAAGATCGAGTTTGCGGCAGAAAAGGCCAATGGCGCCATGGTGGTGACGACTGTTCAGGTGGTCAAGTAACCCTTGCTCGGCAATTCAAGTTAAATACCAAAGCTGCTGAAAAAAGCAGTCAGCTTACACCACCCAACGATCATCCTTTACAAACGAAATCCAGTATTGAACCAACAGTGAAAAACTGCTTGGTTTTTACCGCTGGCCTGAAAAATCAGGCTTGTTTTTATGTGAAATTAACATGGGAGTGCCGAAATGAGCCACGAAACATTCAAGGCGTGTATCGAAGCTTGCAACGCTTGCGTTATCGCTTGCAACCATTGCGCGGCTTCCTGCCTGCAGGAGCCAGACGTCAAAATGATGGCGCGTTGCATTGCGCTGGACATGGATTGCGCGCAAATCTGCGCGCTGGCGGCGGCGGCCATGGCGCGCGACAGCGAACACGCCAAAGCCATTTGCATTCTTTGTGCAGACATTTGTGAGGCATGCGGTGCTCAGTGTGCAAAGCATGCCGGGCATGGCATGGCGCATTGCCAGGCGTGTGCTGAGGCGTGTAATGCGTGTGCTAAAGAGTGCCGTCAGATGGTAAGCATGGCTTGATTTTTTGATTAATCCTCACGAAAGTAGCTCAACATGACCTTAAGATTCAATTCCCTCAAAACATTTCCCATTGCTGTAATTGCATTGAGCGCGGCGCTGCTGCAGCCCATGGTGCATGCCCAGTCGCCTGCCAGTTCTGGCCAAGGGTCAATGCAGGGAGGTAAAGGCCACGCATCGTCCATGTCCGGCGCAGGAATGGACATGAAAGGCATGGACATGAAAGGGATGATGAAAGACAACAACGACAAAATGTCCTCCATGCAGATGACTGGCAACGCCGATGTGGATTTCGCCATGATGATGCGCATCCACCATTTAGGCGCCATTGACATGGCTCAGGCCGAGCTGAAAGATGGCAAAGCACCTGAAATGCGAAAAATGGCCCAAAACATCATTGCCGCGCAGAAAAAAGAAATTGCCCAACTGGACAAATTCCTGGCGAAGAATGGCCATCCCGTTGACAAAATGAGCAAGTAGCAAAGCAACTGCTCTTACGGCGCTGTCACGCGAGCAAAGGCATTGCTGAGACCAGGCACTTGATCGGCACTCAAATAAGGCCAGGTTTCTTGCCATTTTTCGAAAACAAAATTGACCATGCATCGATCGACAGCACAGGCTGACTTATGGGACGTGATCGTAGTGGGGGCCGGCCCTGCGGGCTTGAATGCTGCGCTGGTGCTGGGCAGATGCCGCAGAAGCGTCCTCGTGTTCGATGATGCCAAGCCGCGCAATGCGGTGTCGCATGCCATGCATGGATTCTTAAGTCGCGATGGAATTGCGCCAGAGCAGTTGCGCTCTATTGCTCGCGAGCAAATGGCTGCCTATCCGTCGGTGAGCATTGAAGATGTCCGTGTGATCGATGCAATTCGCACCGACGCAGGGTTTACGGTAACGACAAGCGATGGCCGTACCTTTCAAGCTCGCAAGCTCCTGTTGGCCACGGGTGTGGTTGATGAGTTGCCACCGCAACCAGGCTTTCGCGAGCTGTATGGAACGGGGGTGTTCCTCTGCCCGTATTGCGACGGTTGGGAAATGCGCGACCAAGCGTTGGCGGTTTACGGCCGTGGCGATGACAAGGGCGGCGGGCTGGCCCTGGAGATGACGCTGTGGAGCGCAGATACGGTCTTGTGCACCGACGGCCCCTCGCAACTGACCGATGCGGGCCGCCAGCGTCTGGGCCGCAATGGCGTCGCATTGCGGGAAGAAAAAATCGTCTGTTTGGAAATCCAAAGCAATGAGCCCTACCGCGCCGCGTTCGACATCGTCTTTGAATCGGGGCCGCGCCTGCGCCGCGCTGGTATCTTTTTCAACACTGGCCGGCACCAGTCGATTGACCTGGCAAGGCGCTTGGGTTGCGACACCTATGCAACCGAGGGCTGCACGGTGGACAACAAGCAGCAAATGAGCCATGTACCGGGTCTGTATATCGCGGGCGATGCTTCTTGCGATGTGCTTCAGGCTATCGTTGCAGCGGCCGAGGGCGCAGCAGCGGCTATCGGGATCAACACCGCGCTGCTGCATGAGGATCTGGCGTGACGTTACTAGCAGACGCAGGCTCCGCTGAGCATACGGCGCTTGCGGTGGGTCCTTCGTACAGGAACCGCCGAGATTTTGGCTGCTTCGTGCCAACCTTGTAGGTCATTAGTTGATTCCACTCTCATGGAGAACACGACGCCAATGCTCATTGGCGCCAGGCCCTGCAGCCGCTAGGTAGCGTCTAAAAATTAATTCCTGTTATGACAACACCATGCATGTCCATTACGTGGATCTCAAGAGAGTTGTATATTACGAAATGGGTGCAACCGGATTTTGCCGCAGCCGGGCTGGTACTTGCTAGGCCAAACCGGCAACATGCGCTGACAATTTACCCGCTTTGCAAACGACGTCACAACAACTGGGATATTTCCAGCACTGGCTTGAGGCTTGAGCCGAAACGGCCGATTGCCTCTCGGTGCTCTTTGAGTTGGCTGTAGGACAAATAGCGTATACCCAACTCCGACACCCTGGAAAACGCGGGACGCTTGAGTTGATGTGCCACTTCCTCGCGCCGATTGTCTGGCGCCACAAGAAACAAGGTGCTTGCAGCGCCCACTTGCGTACCCAGGGCAAGGTCCAGCATCCGTACGATGCCAGAATAGATGGACGTTGAGTGCTCCACCTCGAACGCTGCTGCGACCTGAGCGCTGTCGCGTATCAGCCAGACCACGTCAATCAGGCGGACAGAATCCAGACCCTGCGCTGTGGCGTCTGGCCAGCGCTGTAGGCATCCGTCAGCGAGAAACCCATTGGCATACGCTCGGCTCCGGTCGTTAGAAGCGATCCAGACGTCAAAACCGAGCGACATACCCATATCGCGTAACCATCCTTGAATCTGGGTGTGCGTCGCATCGCTCTCGTTGGCCAGCAACCATTGCTTTTGAGCAGCGGCTGACTCTTCGCGTATGCGTTGCAAGTCCGTTTCCCACAAAGCGACTACTGCAGGCTCTTGCAGGCGGGGTGGTGCGGCGTAGCGGCCGCTTCCGACATCGAACATCAGGCCGGCAATGGCGCCCAGGTCATTTGAGAGCTTATGGCGGTGTTGCTCGTTGAGTCTGATCAGTCCTTCACGCATGGTGAGGTAGTGGTCCCAGCGTCCCAGTTTGACATTACTCCCGGTGACAGCGTTGAATCCGTTGACGATGGCCGTGTTGAAAGGACACACCAACGTCGGGTGAATGAAGTAAAGCAAGTTGGCTACGGCCGGGCCCAAACCTTTGATCTTGAGCGCATCGATCTTTCGAATTGCTTCAATTACTGCTTGCGCGGTATCACAGCAGTCGCAGGCATTAAGCAACCTGGCAAAAGCGCGTTGGTTCCCGGCATTTTCATAAATATCGGGTATGCGCAGTTTGGGTTTCCACAAAAAAGCATGGTCTGCGCCTTTGAAAATCTGACGTTGCTCGGCTACTGATCCCACTACGGTCTGCAGAGTGGAGCCGCGGTAGACGTTACCGAAAGTGCCCGCATCAATATCGCGCACCACTTGGCCAATACCGCGGCGAATGGAACGAAAGTTCTTGAGTCGCTCAGCCCAGAGAAACCAGGTGTTAAACGTACTGCGTGGGTCGGCTTTCCAGTGATCGATCAGCAAGGCAATGGTATTGGACATCGGGTTTTCATAAAGTCAGCTGGCCTGACTGTATCTGATTCCCCCTGTAAACAGCTCTACCGATTTTTGAATCGATTAGGCGCTGTTCGGAACAGTTGCCCGTTTTTCCCCCGAGTCTCAAGATGGCATGGTCAGCCGCTTACTTCCATCAAGCTCTAACGCAAACAATCTGCCGTCCTTAACTCGTCCTTTATCACCAAAATTTTCAAAATGGATTTCTCGTCAAACATAACGTATTTGTAATCTGTTCGTCAGCATGGCGCGGCCGTCCAACCTCTACATTGAGAACCGTGATGCAGAGGTTGCATCGAAGCCGTTTCAAAGGCTGGAACGACAGACTAAAAACGGTAGTGTAGGAGTTAGCCCATGTTGTTTCGTAAAACCTTATTTGCCCTGGCCCTTGCTGGCATTGTCATTCCTCCCGCATTCGCCAACAGCGACAGTGGTTGGGCCGGTAACGAGCGGGGAGTTGGGATCCAAGCTGGCAGCAACATAAGTCCGAAAAGTCGTGCTGATGTACAAAAAGAGCTGGAAGCCTTTCGCAAAAATCCGTTTACTGCTGACGGTACCAAAATCGTTAATACCGAGATAGGAATAATCAGTCCCCGGCACAGTTATGGGTTTCAAGGTGGCAAGTACGCCCATACGGACAATATCGCCCACACCACGCCAAAACCAAGCGTTGTTATGACAGACAGCGATAGAAAACTCTACCCAGAGTTGTACTCCCGTTAGATATCACGCCGACAAGCGATTTTCATATTCATGCTGTAGCAGCGATTTTCGGCCTGGTGCATTGCCAACTGTCAGTGCGTCGTCCGACACGTACGCCTGAGATTAGCTGAGAGTTTTATTTCTATTTTTTTCTTTACCGCTTGCGCATAAACACTTTAATTGGACGGGGCTTTCGGAGAGGCGAAGCTGACGTTTTCTATGTTTTTCGTGCTTTTGTAACCCTTTTGAAATGACATGCATGAACACTCGACGATCTGTGGGGATCCCGCTTGGATTATTTGCGCATTTCTTTACCCATGGAAAATCGGATGTCCAGAAGAATTAGAAAAAATTGCTGGCCTTGCATTTTGCTGGTGCTGGCCACAAGCAGCGCCTGGTCGCAGCAAGCGTCACCCGGGTCACTTGGAGAAATTTCAAAGTCCGATTTGTCGCTGGCTGCCGCCTCCTTTCCTGGAAGTATCAGTCTTCCAACAACGCTAAAACAGGTTTTTGACGCCGCATGGCTGCGTCAACCCGAAGCGCAGTCCAAGGAGGCTCGCCAGCAAGCCGCCAGTGCCCGCAGGCTGGTAGCGGACAGTTGGACGGCTGAGCCTGCAGCCCTGGAATTGTCAACCAAGAGCGATCGATTGAATAACAACCAGGGCAGCCGCGAGCTTGAGGCCGGCTTGGCTATTCCGCTATGGCTACCAGGCGAGCGAGCGCGTTCCGTCAACCTGGCCGATGCGGAGATGCGTGTGGCAGCGAGCCGGGTCATGGCGGCTCAGTTGCGCACGGCGGCAAGCGTGCGGGAGTCGTATTGGCTATGGCAACGTGCCCGGATCGAGCAAGATCTTTCCCGGGAACGGCTAATTAATGCACAGCAGTTCGCTGCTGACGTCGCCAGGCGTGTCAAAGCCGGCGACCTGGCGAGGGCCGATCAACACCAGGCCGATGGGGCGGTGGCAACTGCCGAGGCAGGACTTGCCGAAGCAATCAGCGCGCTGGCTGGCGCATCACATGAGCTGCGGGCACTGAGCGGTATCCCACCAGGACCGAACGCCCTTCCCGCGCTCGACGCGCAGGCTGTGACCGAGCCTGTCCCGGAGGTACCTGCTGATTTCGCAATTCTGAATGCCGGCCACCCGGCGGTTGTAGAACTGTTGGATCGGGCGAACGTCGCGCGCCGCACAATCGAACTGACCGGTGTGCAAACGCGCGCGAACCCAGAGTTGATGCTGGCGACGACCAGAGGTCGGGGGTTCTCCGGCGAGCCTTATCAGCAAACCATCACGCTGGGCATTCGCATCCCTTTTGGAGCAGACAGTCGCAATCGAGCCAAGCAGGCAGCAGCACAAGCCGACGGTATTGAAGCCGAGGCACAGCTTGATCTCGAGCGGGGGCGGCTGGTGTCTGAACTCGACGCGGCCCGCGTTCGCCTCGAATCCGCCCAAACGCAGGTGAATGCTGCAAGCAAGCGTTCTCAACTCGCCCGTGAGTCACGCAGCTTTTTCCAAAAATCATTTCGCATGGGTGAAACCGACCTGCCGACACGATTGCGCGTTGATCTTGAAGCTTCCGATGCCGAACGACAGGCCGGACGGAGCCGCATCGATCTCGCTGCAGCAGTCTCAGCCTTGCGCCAAGCCCTGGGACTGCTTCCTGAATAACGCCCAAAACTAAATAAAAAACAAATCATGATTATTTGGAAAAAACTGAACGTTTGCTTCCTGGCAACGTTCATTGCTGCAACATCGTTCACGGCATTGGCAGATGCAGGTCACGATGACGGTGCGGCGCCCATTGCTGCTACTGGCTCAGCCCAGCCACGATTCACCGCCGTGTCCGAGACCTTTGAATTGGTCGGCGTACTCAACGGCAAATTGCTTACCCTTTATCTGGACCGCGCTGATGACAACAGTCCGGTCAAGGACGCCAAGCTCGAGATTGAATTGGCAGATATAAAGCTGGACGTCAAGCCTCGTGGCGTGGGCGAGTTTGAAACGACGCTTGCGCAAGAACTCAAGCCGGGTGTGACTGCCATAGCGGCGACCGTGATCGCGGGTCAGGAGACAGATCTGCTTGCCGGTGAACTGGACATCCGCGAAGGCGCTCATGCGGATGCTTCAGCGCGCAGTCTGCCATGGAAGAAGTACGGCATCTGGACTGTTGCCGGACTGCTCGCGCTGGCGCTGCTTGTCGGGGGCCTGCGACGCTTTCGCACGAATCGAATCAACCGGGCCGGGAGTACAGCATGAAGACACGCTTTGTGATCTCAGCAGCAGGCGCCGCCTTCTCTGCGGCCTTGTTGACGTTCACGGTCCCGGTCTGGGCTTCGGGAGATCACGAAGGTGGTCACGGCGCTGCCGAGGCCGACCTTTCGGTCATTGGCAGTGGCCCGAAACGATTGCCCGACGGCAGCGTCTTCCTGCCCAAACCAGCTCAGCGCCAGATGGGCGTGCGCACGCTGGTTGGCGAGTCGAAGCAGTTGCCGCGGGCGACCGAGTTGTCTGGCAAGGTCGTCATGGACCCCAACGCCGGCGGCAAGGTGCAGGCCTTGGTGGCCGGCCGGCTGCAAGCCGGTCCGCGCGGGCTGCCATCGGTCGGGCAAGCCGTGCGCAAGGGAGAGGTGCTGGCCTATGTGCTGCCTTCCGTAGCGGCAATCGAACGCTCGAACCAGGCGGCTCAACTGGCCGAACTCGGCGCCGACCGGAGTCTGGCCAACAAGCGCCTGGCGCGTTTGAAGGAACTGGCCGATACCGTGCCGCGCAAGGAGATCGAAGCGGCAGAAAGTGAAGTGGCCAGCCTTGGTGCGCGCCTGGCAGCGGTGGGGGTCGGGCTGTCGGCGCGCGACACACTGGTGGCGCCGGTGTCGGGGGTCATTGCTTCGGCCAACGCCGTGGCAGGCCAGGTAGTCGATGCGCGTGAACTGCTGTTCGAGGTGATCGATCCCTCGCGTTTGCGCATCGAAGCGCTAGCCTTCGACGCCGCATTGGCTGCGGATGTGGGGGGCGCCTTTTTGACAGTGGGCGGCCAGAAGGTGCCGCTCGTCTTCGTGGGCGCGTCGCGCTCGCTGCGCGAGCAGGCGCTGCCGCTGGCCTTTCGGGCCGAAGGCGCGGCGCTCAGTCAGCTTGCCGTTGGCCAGCCGGTCGCCGTGGTGCTGCAAAGCCGCAGCCAGGTAACGGGCGTGCCGGTGCCTGCTGCATCGTTGACTAAGAATCCGGCCAACCAGACCGTTGTGTGGATCAAAACTGCGCCTGAACGTTTTGAGGCGCGCGTTGTCACAGTGGAGCCGCTCGATGGCGCGACGGTGGCAGTGACTTCAGGCCTGAAGGCCGGTGATCGTGTGGCCACACAAGGCGCCACGCTGATCAACCAAATCCGCTAAAGGAAGCCACAGCATGTTCAAGTGGTTACTCGACAATAGCCTTGCCAACCGGTTGCTGGTGATCATCGCCGCCCTGGTGCTGATGGGCTATGGCGCCTTTACGCTCTCACGCACTCCGGTCGATGTGTTTCCTGACCTCAACAAACCCACTGTCACCGTCATCACGGAAGCCGGCGGCATGGCGGCCGAAGAGGTGGAGCAGCTCATCACCTTTCCCCTGGAAACAGCCATGAACGGGCTGCCCGGCGTGGAGACGGTGCGTTCTGCATCCAGCGCCGGCCTGTCTTTCCTGTATGTAACCTTTAACTGGAACACCGAAATCTTTCGCGCCCGGCAGATGGTGGGAGAGCGCTTGTCCTCGATGGAAGAAGGGCTGCCCGAAGGCACGGTGCCGAACATGGGACCGATCAGCTCGATCATGGGTGAGATCATGCAGATCGCGATTCCCATCGACACGGCCAAGATCTCGCAAATGGCGGTGCGCGAATACGCCGACTGGGTGCTGCGCCCGCGGCTGCTGGCGATTGCGGGTGTCGCGCAGGTGGTGCCAATCGGTGGCGAGGTGCGCCAGTTCCAGGTCCAACCCAACACCGTGCGCATGTCCGAGCTGGGCATTACCCACGAACAGTTGGAAGGCGCGCTCAAGGGCTACTCCAGCAACACCTCGGGCGGCTTTCTCGAACTCAATGGGCGTGAATACTTGATTCGCAACCTGGGCCGCACTTCCAGTCTGGATGACCTGAGAAATCTGGCGCTTACCGCGCGTGATGGCCAACCGATCTTGATGCGGCAGATCGCTGACGTGACTTTTGCTGCAGCCATCAAGCGCGGTGACGCAGGTTTTGAGGGCAAGCCAGCAGTAATCCTGAGCATCCAGAAACAGCCTGCCGCCGACACCATAGCCTTGACCCGTGCCATTGAGACTGCGCTGACGGAGATGCAACGCTCGTTGCCGGCCGGCATGGACAAACCGACGGTGACGTTTCGGCAGGCCAGCTTCATCGAGTCGTCGATCACCACGCTGCAAGGCAAGCTGATCGCGGCCTCGGGCTTCGTAGCAGTCATCCTCTTCCTGTTTCTGGGCAATGTGCGCACCACCGTCATCGCGCTGGTGGCAATTCCGGTCTCAATCCTCATCACTGCCCTGGTGTTTCGCTACTTTGGCATGTCGATCAACACGATGACTCTGGGTGGACTGGCCATTGCGATCGGCGGGCTGGTCGATGACGCCGTGGTTGATATTGAAAATGTGATGCGCCGGCTCAAGGAAGACCGGATCAAGCACCCTGAACACCGGCTGCACCCGATTGAGATCGTAAAGAGCGCCACCATGGAAGTGCGCTCGGCCATCCTGTATGCCACGGTAATCATCGTGCTGGTGTTCGTGCCGCTGTTCGCGCTGCCGGGCATGGAGGGGCGACTGTTCGTGCCGCTGGGTATCTCGTTCATCGTCTCGACACTGGCCAGCCTCGTCGTGTCCATGACCGTGACGCCAGTGTTGAACTTTTACCTGCTGCCGCGCATGAAATCGCTGGACCACGGCGACACCAGGTTGCTGGCCTGGCTAAAGGCGCGCTACCGCATTGGCTTGCAAAGTGTGCTGGCGCGTCCGAAAGCCGCGCTGTCGGCCGCAGCACTGGCGGCATTGGTGGCAGCGGTGGCGGTGCCGTTTTTCCCGACCACTTTCCTGCCGCCATTTAACGAGGGCACGCTGCTGGTCGGCCTGCGCTTGAACCCGGGCGTGACCCTGGCCGAGACCACCTTACTGGCGCGCCAGGCCGAGGTGTTGGTCAAGCAAGTGCCCGAGGTCACGCACGTCGGGCGGCGCAGTGGTCGCGCCGAGTTGGACGAGCATGCAGAAGGGGTTCACGTCAGCGAACTGGACGTGGGTTTGAAGCCCTCCGGGGAAATCCTGCGTTCGATGGATGAAGTGTCGGCCGACATCCGCTCGCGTCTGGTCAACCTCCCAGCGGCCGTGTCCATTGGGCAGCCGATTTCGCACCGCATCGACCACATGCTGTCGGGTGTGCGCGCGCAGATCGCAATCAAGATTTTCGGCGAAGACCTGGACACCCTTCGCGGTCAGGCCGAAGTGTTGCGCGCCGGGCTGGCCACGGTCCCCGGCTTGGCCGATCTCGATATTGAAAAGCAGGTGCTGGCACCGCAGATCAAGGTGCGCATTGACTATGCCGCGGCGGCTCGCTACGGCGTGCCGGCCCCGCAAATACTGAGCACGCTGCAAAACCTGGTGGAAGGCGAGAAGATTGCCCAGATCGTTGAAGGCAGCCGGCGCTTCGCGCTCGTCGTACGGCTGCCGGAGTCGGCGCGCTCGGTGGAAGGGTTGGGGCGGATCATGATCGAGACACCGAACGGACGAATTCCTCTGTCCAAAGTGGCGAGCATCGAAGACAGCGACGGCCCGAATCAGATTAGCCGTGACGACGGCAAGCGCCGCATCGTGCTGTCGGCCAATGCGCAGGGGCGGGCTCTGTCGGATGTCATCGCAGACGTGCGCCGCGTCGTGGCTCAGACCAAGCTGCCCGAGGGGTACTTCGTCACCTTGGGCGGCCAGTTCCAGGCGCAGGAGGAGGCGTCACGGCTGGTAGGGCTGCTGTCGATTGTTTCGGCGGTGCTGATGTTCGTGGTGCTTTACAGCCGCTACCAGTCGACCCGACTGGCGCTGCTGATCATGGCAAACATTCCCCTGGCGCTGGTAGGTGCGGTGTTCGGGTTGTGGCTCTCCGGTCAACCGCTGTCGGTGGCGGCTTTGGTAGGTTTTATCACACTGGCCGGTATATCAGTGCGCAATGGCATCTTGAAGGTTAGCCACTACATCAACCTGATGCGATTTGAGGGTGAGAACTTCGATCACAAGATGATCGTGCGCGGCTCGCTTGAGCGTCTGAGTCCGGTGCTGATGACCGCGCTGGTGACGGCGTTTGCGCTGGCACCTCTGCTGTTTGAGGCCGAGCGGCCCGGCACTGAAATCCTGCATCCGGTGGCGGTGGTGATCTTCTCGGGCCTGATCAGCTCAACGCTGCTTGACACCTTTCTCACTCCGGTGATGTTCTGGCTGTTCGGACGCAAAGACGCTGAGCGACTGCTTGACGACAAGAACGCCGGCGCTTTCTGAGCCATCAATCATCTCGCCTCTTTGTCTCCTCTTTAACTTTCACTCACCAAAGGAAACTTCATGAAACTCGTTCAACTTATTGTGGCGCTTGCGCTTACAACTACTGGAGCCGCGTTCGCGGCTGAAAATCATGGCCATGATCCCAAGCCGTTGCATGGGGGGGTGGTGGTCGAGGTCAAGGATATCGAATACGAACTGATTGCCAAACCGGACTCCATGCAGCTATATCTGCGCGATCACGGCAAGCCGATTGATGTCAGCAAGGCCACCGCCAAACTTACCTTGCTTACCCGCATGGACAAGCAGGAGGTAGGGCTGAAGCCTGCCGGTGACAAGCTGGAAGCAAAAGGCAGCTTCAAGATTGCAGCCAATACCAAGGTCATGGTCCTTTTCTCGCAGCCTGGAAAGTCATCAACAGCTCGCTTCGTGCTGAAGTAAGTCATCACGGTGCGGCAATGCTCATACGTGTGTAGGTCTCAAAATCTGATTTCTAAACCAAAACGTCTGTTGACGTTTGCAATCAGTAGATCTCCAAGGGGTCTAGCCCGGCCGGCACGTCGCCCACGGGCTCCTCATGCCAATCGGGCGCGTTGCCATCAAGCGGGACATGGTCCAGCCAAGGGTTAAACGCCTCGCCGTCGTCCTCGGGCGCTCGGCGGGCGGGCGCGGCCAGTGACTGCACAACGGCTGCAGGTTCACTGGGCGCCACAGGCAGCAGGGCGCGCAGCGTGTCCACGTCGCCGGGGTTGCTTTGGAGCTGCGCGAGGCGCTGCTGCATGTCCCAGCCTTCTTCCCGGAGCTTCAGGCCGCAGGCAAACAGGCCGGCACTTGTGAAAGCCAGTCCATGGGAGACTAGCTGATCGAACAGGGCAGGGCGCGTGCCGCTAGCTGCCCAGCTGAGCAGCCCCAGGTCGCCCGGCTGTTCCCGGCCCCGCGCGGCCAGATGAAGGACGCTTTGGAGCTTTTCCCGCTCAAGCGTCCCCCAGCCCCTCCATGAAGCCGGCAAGCCGCTCTGGATCGGGCGCGGGCGTGCCGCGCGAGGCGCACACCTGGCGCCACAGCTGCTGCAGCACCGCGTCCTCGCTCTTTGAAGTTTCCGTTCGCTGCATGCTGGTGCCTCAGAGCGGAAAAGGACTGACCAGGTGCGCGCCCAGGCGGCTCATGACGCTGGCGTCCTTGAAGCCGCAGCGCCGCTGGATCTCTTGCAAAGGCACGCCGGCGTTGAACCACCCAGCGATGCAGGTGTTGCGCAGCGTGTTGGGCCCCATGTGGGCCAGCGCGCCCGGATCGAGCGTGGCGTGGGGCACCTGCTCGGCCAGCAAGCCTTTTTCCACCAGGCAGCGCGCCAGGTGCGCCTGGCAGATGTTGTACAGGCCATTGGGTGCAATGCTGCGCCCGATGCGGTCCCCCACGACCAGGCGACTGCCCGGATGCAGGGCAGGAAGGCCCACCGGGCGCACCTCGAGCCAGGCATGCAGCGCCCGGCTGGTCTCCGGGTCGAGTTGCAACACGCGTTCGTGCCCGCCGCCGGCCTTGCGCACGAGGAGGAGGTACAGAGGCGACGGCCCGGCGTGCGCTTCGGGCGAGTCCGCGCAGGGCTGAGTGCAGTCCAGCGTCAAGCTGATGATTTCGCGTACGGTGAGCGCGGCGCGCATCATGAGCAGCAGCGCCAATCGGTTGCGCCTGGCCTTGAAGTCGTCGCCGCCGGGAAAGCCGTCATACAGGCCCTCGCGCAGCGCGGTCCACATGGGCCCTGAGAGTGCCAGCGAGGGCACGCGCTCGGTGGCCGGCGGCTGGGCGCCCTCGGCCGGGTTGACAGCCACCAGGCCACCGACCAGCGCATGGTCGTACAAGTCGCGCAGCACGCGCCAGTAGCGCCGCCGCGTGACGGGCGAGGTTTTTTTGAGGCTCGAGCGTGGGCTGATGCTTTGACAGAACAGGGCGATGTCCGCGCTTTGCGCCGCGTCCCAAGCAATGGCATGCACCGTGCAAAACGCCAGCCAGTGGCGCCAGACCAGAGAGGCCTGCTGCAACCCGGCCGCGCCCATGGGTTTCAAATCCTTGTTCGCCAGCCGGGCGGCCTGCCAGGATGCAAAGAACGCGTCGGGATCCACAGCGGTCGCATCAGCCATCCCACGACTCCTTGAATAATATTGCATTTACAACAAACTCACGCCACAAATCATACCCCTCCCGCCCCATGCCAACCTTCCTGTTGAAGAGCGAAGCCTGACTTCAGTTTTCCTCATTTCCCCTTCTCCTCCCCTCAAGGCGCGGGCGGGGCGGGGAAGTCTTTCAAAGGGTTGGACGGTTTGTTTTGTTGTAAATGCAATTAAAGTGTCTTCGACAAATCCATTTGCTGCAGCGCAGCTTGTCTGATCACCGGATGAAGGTAAGCGTGCAGAGCCGATACCGTGTCCGGCAGCGGCGTGATGGTCAGCGCGTTCTTCTTGAGAAAGGCACGCCACAGCGCCTGGCGCGTCGCATCGTTGGCAAACTCATCGCTCAGCCCGATGGGCAGTTGCGCCGGCACCGCCATGCCCCGGCGCATGAACGTGGCAGCGATCGCTGTCGCCAAGATCGTCGGGTCCAGCGCCTCTCGCTCCAGCAGGACCGACAAATCCAGGTAGTCCTTCAACCGGGTGTTGGTCATGCCCAGCAGCGCGATAGCGTGGAGCTTTTCGGCAATGACTGTGTACACCGGGTAGGTTCTGAGCTGTGGTGCGGGAAAATCTGCCAGCAACACGGGAAACACCGCCTGCACCGGCCCTGGCGTGACCGCGTCGCCAAAGCCGATGTCCACTTGGGCCCGGCAGCGTGCCTTTGCCAGCTCGCCCGTGATCAGCACCCGCGCGCCGCCGTAACCGGATTCCTTGCGGATGTCCTCGACCTTGACGCTGGCCGGCTCAAAGACGATGCCATCCTCGACGGCAACGCCAGCGATGTCGCGAAACATCTGGTCGATAGAGGCCAGGTCGCTTGGGCCAAAGCCCAGCAGGTCGGCGTCCCGGGTCGGGCGGTGCGCCATGTCGTACCACAGCGTGAACAGCAACGCGCCCTTGAGCACAAAGCGGTCGGCGTGCGCGGACTGGCTCAGGCGGTACAGCAGGCGCTCGAGCGTGTAGCGAACCAGCACCTGGTTGAACTCAGAACCTTCGGCCTTGGCCAGGTTGAGCAGGCGTGCGCGCACGGAAGCGGCAATGTCATGGGTCATGAAAAATAGTCCTGGCGCATCAGCCAATCGCCTCCAGGTAGGGACGCATCACATTGGCAACGCGGCAAATCTTGGCAAAGCGCCAGAGCTCGTCGGCGCGGGCCCGTTGGCTGGCTCTTGCTTCTCTGAGCGCTTCGAGCGCCACGTCCAGGCCAATGGCGCTGCGGTGCTTGAAGCAATCGACCACCGTCTTGGCCACGCTGTAGACCCGCAGCAGCACCCGGTCGCGCTCGAACACCTCGATGCCTTGGGAATACGATTGACCCGAATACTGCACCATCCGGATGGGCGGATAGTCGATGCGCGGCGCATGGCTGCCACGCGGCATGGCCAGCCAGACCTGGCGCGGCAGCTGCGTGGTCAGGCCGTGAAACTGCAGCGCCGTGAGCAGGCAAAATACGGCCTGCGGCACCTTGATCGCAATGGCAGCCAGGCTTTCGTCCTCCGACATCTGTGTTTGGGGCAGGCGGTACAGGCCGCGGCCCACTTTTTCCAGCTGGCCGCTGGCCATCAAGCGGGTCAGCATCACCCGGGGCGCGCCCACCGCTTGAAGGTCACGCGAGCGCAGCAGGCCGTGCTGGCGGGCCAGTTCTAGAACGCGCTGGGTCTGCGTGGGCTGCGGCATCATCAGCAAATTGTGCTCCTTTTATTCGTTGTATTTCAATATATGAAGAAATAAAGGAACAATTTTGTTGCGCCGTGCTGAAGGGTGGCCACAAGCGCTGCAGCCGCCAGCGGCGCGATGTCGGGTGTTGGGCGCAACGACGAGCAAGTCGCGCCCTGGGCGCTTGTGGCCGACAGGCGCGCGCAATGGCAGCAGCGTCATCGGTAGCGGGGGCGCCAGATCCCCTGGTTTCCCTGGACCGACGAGAATGGATCGAATGCACACCCCATCCCGTTTTCCAGCGCCGGCTCGCCGCTGGCTGGTGCCCGCGCTGCTGGCGCTCTTGACCATGGCGAGTTGCGCCTCCGCTCCCCCGGTCCAGCCCGAGGCACCAGTGCCATCGCGCGCCGGCGCCAGCCCGGCCGCAGCCGAGGCCGCAGCCGATGCCGCACCCATGGTCGACGAGGCCGGGCGCAGCCAGCAGTTCGCCCGCTGGGTGGCCGGGTTCCGCACCGGCGCGCGCGCAGCCGGAATCGACGAGGCCACGCTCCATCTCGCCTTCGACAACGTCCGCCTCATCCCGCGCGTCATCGCGTCGGATCGGGCGCAGCCCGAGTTCACGCGCGCGGTGTGGGACTACCTCGACAGCGCCCTATCGCCGCAGCGCGTCACCCGTGGCCAGGACAAGCTGCTCGAACTGCGCCCCGTGGTCAACACCATGGCCGCGCGCTACGGCGTGCCCGCCGAGGTCCTTGTCGCGATCTGGGGCATGGAGAGCAATTACGGCAGCTTTGTGGGCGACATCCCGACCATCGACGCGCTGGCAACGCTCGGCTTCGAAGGGCGGCGCGAAGCGTGGGCGCGTGGCCAGTTGCTCGCGGCCTTACAAATCCTGCAAAACCGCGACATCGACTGCGCGCAGATGATCGGTTCATGGGCTGGCGCGATGGGCCAGACGCAGTTCCTGCCCTCGAACTTCCTGGCCTATGCGGTCGATGCCGATGGCGACGGCCGGCGCGACATCTGGGGCAGCGTGCCTGATGTGATGGCCTCGACCGCGAACTTCCTGGCCAGCGCCGGATGGCAAGCCGGCCAGCCGTGGGGGATCGAGGTGCGCTTGCCACCGGGATTTGATTACGCGCGCGCCGACCTGGAAGTGCGCCAGCCGACGACCCAATGGGCGGCCGAGGGGGTGCAGTCGATGGACGGCACGCCGCTGCCGCTGCTTTCGGGCGCTTCGATCCTGCTTCCGGCCAGCGCGCGCGGGCCGTCGGATTGCTGGCCCAGCAGCTTTCTGGCGGCCCTGCGGTGCAGACCGCCTGGCCGCGCGACTTGATGCCGCTGTCGCGCAGCGAGTTGCTGGCGCTGCAGACGGCGCTCAGCGCACGCGGCTTTGACAGTGGCACGCCCGACGGGGTCATGGGCCCGGCCACGCAGCGCGGGGTTCGCCACTACCAGCGCAGCCTGGGCTTGGCGGTGGACGGCTACCCGACCGGGGAGCTGCTGCAGCGCCTGCAGCAACAAGGCGCCGCCGCGCATTGAGGCAGTGGGCAGTTCAGTGCAGGGTTCTTGTCCTGCAGCGTCCGCATCGCACAATGGGAACTGACCGCAGATGGCCGGTCCTGGACTTGGAAGACTCACGGGGATGCGGCTGACGGTCAGAGTGAAAAAATCGATGTCGGGTTTGACGTGAGAATTTCGAACGGGGCTACGCTTACAGTCAGTCTTTTGCAGGTGGTAGCCGCCAACCTCTTGCCCGGCAGCATTGCTGCGTAACCCAACGCTCACAAGTACCCGCTTCCTGGAAGTCCGGTGTCTCCCATCTCGAAGGGACCTTCGTTTCCACTGACCAGACGCATCCAAGGGTGGAAATGCAGGCGGGCGTCAATAGACCTGCCTCAAGACACCAACCCGAGCCCGAGGACATGCACTCTCTCCCGAAATTTGCCCACGTGTTCATTGCGAACCACCAGAGTCTTGGGTCCGGCGCGCAAGCACAGCGAGCTCGTCTCCTTGTGCGTGGCCACGCTGTCAGCGGTTTCGCAGTCTCGGCTTTCGATCAGCACTGCGCTGGCGCCAGTCTTGAGTGCCTGGCCATCTCGCGCGCAGCGAAGCAAAAACGATTCGACCAACTCCGGCAACGGCAGGTCGTCGTTATTTTCCAAAAATTGCCTGAGCAGTGCGATGTCGTGGCCTTTCTCGATGGCGGCCACGGCTTTTGGGCGGTCCAGATGCCAGATATCCTCCTGTATCGGTTCCGCCCAGAGTTCAAGCACAGCAGTACGCGCATTTCAAACTTAATAATCCGGTTGATCTGCGCAATCCGCAGTAGACACGTCGTTGACGACGACACCCAGGCCGCAAAACGAAGTTGTCCAAGTTGTTCGCGTTTCTTGTGGATAACTTTGTTGATGAGGGGCCAAAAATCCGTCCAAACCAAGTCAGGGCGCGGCTTGCGCAAGGCTGCCTACATTTTACGCAGTGCTGCGGGGCAAGAAATGGTTGTTACTGCGTCAAGGGCATCCTTGACGGCAACGTAACACCAAAAGGGTTGGTGCTGACCACTGCCCATCGCGGAAGTCGCTCCAGGGTGTGCAAGTCGCGCTTGTTATTGCCGGCCTCAGTGAGCTTTGGCGCCCGTTCGTTGGTGCGTCAAACACCTCGAGGACATCGAACAACGAAGGCGCGCGCACCCCGGGCGCAGTACGATACGTGCTGCTACAACTTTAGAAAAACCCACCATGAATGAACTCGTCAAGCTCCGCCAGCAAATCGCCGAGATGGAAAAGCAGGCCGCGGATCTCCAGAAAAAGAACCGGCCCGCCGTGCTTGCCGAACTGCGCGAACAGATGGCCGCCTACGGCATCACGGCCGAAGAGTTGAGCCGTCCGGCGGCCAAAGCCACCAAGCCCAAGGCGACGCTGGCCAAGCCTGCGGCGAGCCCGGCCAAGGGCAAGAAGCCCGTAGTGCATTCGCCCGCGAAATACCGCGGTCCCCAAGGCCAGGAGTGGAGCGGCCGGGGAACGGCGCCCAAGTGGCTCAATGATTTGCTGGCGGGCGGCAAAACCCGGGAAGATTTCCTGATCCGACAGGACACGGCTGCGTAGGGCGCAGGGCAGGGCAGCAACGGCGTCATGACAGGCGGCTTGAATCGGGCCACCTTTGCATGCATGGCGCCAAGCTGCCCGCAAAAAAAAGCCTCAGCACATGGATGCGCTGAGGCTTTTGTCTTGGTTGCGCGGGCAAGATTTGAACTTACGACCTTTGGGTTATGAGCCCAACGAGCTACCAGGCTGCTCCACCGCGCGGAAATTTCGAAAGCGACTTTGCCTGAAAGGCTTGATCGCTGTTGTGCTTGTTATGCTGTTACTTCACAGTACAGGGCATTTGCAGGATACCTCCATTGTACGGCAGCACTGGGGTTGGTTTTTCATCGCCTGAAAACCCAACTTCAGCGATGACACCCGTGCCTTGATGGCCGCAGGCTAGATACCAGCACGGCAGCCAGCCAGCTAGCCAGGGCATGAAAGCTTACTCGGCTTGCACTGCAAGCTTGCTCCGAAAGCCTTGGTGAGCCTCACCAGAAATAACATCGGCAACTCAATGGCCCAGCCACCGGACTTGCCAAGCGAAAAGATCAGGCTGCTGCGCGCCAGCAAGTTCAGGGCAATTTGCGCGCGGATGAAAGCGCTTAACGTTCATGGACAGCTCGGTCGGTGTTGATGGTAAAACTGGATGCTGAATGATTTCGGCGGGACCGTGCGTTTCTACCGCTGGACACGCAGGTTGCGGGCAAGGAATGATGTTGCCCGCGCGTCCTGACGCATAATTTCAAGGGTGCGGGTGCCAAAGCATTCGCACAGAGTCAGGTGATCGGTCAGTTTCGCATGCGACGGCGCTACTTTTCGTGTGTGTTGTGCTTTCGGGACCCCATCGCTTTTGTTTTTGTGTTTTTCGAGGAGTCCCTTCATGGGCAACAAACTATACGTCGGCAACCTGCCTTACACGGTACGTGACGAAGACTTGCAGCAATCGTTTGGTCAATTCGGCACGGTCACCAGCGCCAAAGTCATGATGGAGCGCGACACGGGTCGCTCCAAAGGCTTTGGCTTTGTTGAGATGGCCAACGACGCCCAAGCGCAAGCGGCCATCAACGGCATGAACGGTCAGCCTCTGGGCGGGCGCAGCATTACCGTGAACGAAGCCCGTCCAATGGAAGCACGTCCTCCACGCACCGGCGGCTTCGGCGGTGGCGGCGGTGGCGATCGTTCTGGCGGAGGCGGTTATGGTGGCGGTGATCGCTCTGGCGGTGGCGGCGGCTATGGCGGCGGCCGTTCGGGTGGGGGCGGCTACGGCGGTGGAGATCGTTCTGGCGGCGGTGGCTACGGTGGTGGTGGTGGTCGCGGCGGCTACTAAGCACGGCCCACCCGGTCAACGGCAAAGATGGCGTTTGACACCAGCTGCCCTGGCCTTGCGCTGAGCACAGCATAAAAGGCTTCCAAACTTCGGTTTGGAAGCCTTTTTACCTTGAAGGGCCTGTGCAGGTTGGCGCCATTTCGTTATACACAAGTCGGAATCCGATTTCTGGCAGCTCCAGTTGACACTGCTAAGTCGTTGATTCATAAGGACTCTCGTAATCCGCAGCTGTCCCATTGCTCAATTTTTTATCGCTTGTAAGTGATTGATTTATAAAGAGTTTTTGACTTGTGTATAACGCAAAGGGTTGGCGCCCACACAAAATTGACCCCCCTATTGTCGATTTCTGTTTCACCCATCCTGCAAGCCGCAATCCCCGCTCAGCGCAAGCATTCCAGTCTATGAAAGCGAAAACAGCCAGCATGGATCACACCTTCATTGACGGCGACCCGCGTACCATGCGTCTGGCCCCCGCCCAACAAGCTTCAACCACGACAAAGTGCCTTCCTCATGGACAACTCTTCCTCCTCCTCTTACACGCCGCCCAGGGTTTGGTCTGGCATCAAGGATAACGGTGGCCGCTTCGCCAGCATCAATCGGCCGACCGCGGGCCCGACCCATGACAAGGAGCTGCCGGTCGGGCGCCACCCGCTGCAGCTGTATTCGCTGGGCACGCCCAACGGCGTCAAGGTGACGGTGATGTTAGAGGAACTGCTGGCCGCGGGGCACACGGGCGCCGAGTACGACGCCTGGCTGATCCGGATCCAGGACGGCGACCAGTTCGGCAGCGGTTTCGTCTCGGTCAATCCGAATTCCAAGATCCCGGCGCTGGTGGACCGCAGCGCACCGGCGCCGGTCCGGGTGTTCGAGTCCGGCGCGATCTTGCTGTACCTGGCCGAGAAGTTCGGCGCCTTTCTTCCTCTAGATGGCCCCAAGCGCGCCGAATGCCTGTCCTGGCTGTTCTGGCAGATGGGCAGCGCGCCTTTTCTAGGCGGGGGTTTCGGTCATTTCTACGCTTACGCGCCAACAAAAATAGAATACGCGATCGATCGGTACGCGATGGAGGTCAAGCGCCAGCTTGATGTGCTCGACCGTCGCCTCGCCGAGAGTCCCTATTTGGCGGGGGACGAATACACCGTTGCCGACATGGCAGTGTGGCCCTGGTACGGCACGCTGGTCAGGGGTCAGCTGTACGAAGCGGGCGAATTCCTGCAAGTTCAGGCGTACACCCATGTGCTGCGCTGGACAAACCAGATTGCCCAGCGTCCGGCCGTCCAGCGCGGTCGCATGGTCAACCGCACCATGGGCGCGCTGTCCAGCCAATTGCACGAGCGCCACGATGCCGGCGACTTCGACACCAAGACCCAGGACAAGCTGGCCGCGCCGCTTTGAGGCTCAGCTGCACGTCCAGTCCAATCCTCTACGCGGAACACAACCATGATCACCCTGTACGACTGCGCCACCGCGCCCAGCCCGCGCCGCGCCCGCATTTTTCTCGCCGAAAAGGGCGTTGCCCATGAAACGGTCCAGGTGGACTTGAGGAATTCCGAGCAATTGAGCGACGCTTACCAAAACATCAATCCGCAGTGCACGGTTCCGGCGCTGCGCACGGAAGAGGGGACCGTGCTGACCGACAACGCGGCGATCACGGCCTACCTGGAGGCGCGTTACCCGGAGCCGCCGCTACTGGGCACCACCCCGCACGAAAAGGCGAAAATCGCCAGCTGGAACTGGCGCATTGAGTTCGAGGGACTGCTGGCAGTCGCCGAAGCGCTGCGCACCAGTGCCCCAAGCATGGCCAATAGGGCGCTGCCTGGGCAGATGGATTACCCGCAGATTCCCGAACTGGCGCAACGCGGCGTGGCCAGGGTGCAGCAGTTCTTTGTCATGCTCAACGAGCGCCTGGCTGAGCGCGACTTCATCGCCACCGACAGTTTCAGCCTAGCCGACATCACTGCGGTGGTGGCCGTTGACTTTGCACGCGTTGTGAGAATCAAGCCCGGCGAACAACACCCGCACCTGCAGCGCTGGCGAGCGGCAATGGCGCAGCGGCCGTCGATGTCTGTCTAGCCGCTCAATGCCCAGGAGATCAGCTCAATGACTTGTGGCCTACGGCACCAGGCCTTGCCTTCATGGCGCACTCGCGCTAAATTGAACGATCCCAAACGCTGCAAATCGCAAGCAGCCTGGCGCCGAACCATTGACAGTTATCGTGCCCACGTCGAGGCTGCGTAAAAAACCGCTAAGGGACGCAAAACACATGAGCCATCTGGAGCGCAGCCTGGTCAAGGCGGAACTGGACCGTCTCACCATGAAGTTCTTCCAGGCTGTGTCTTTCGAGCCCGGCGAAGCGCCTTCGTACGCAAGCATTGCGGCCTTGTTCATCGAACGCGGCTTGCTCATCAAGAACGTCGGCTCTGCACCCGAGATATCATCGGTTCAGGAGTTCATTGCGCCACGGGAGGCGCTGGTGGGCTCTGGCACGCTCACGCGGTTTCATGAGTCCGAAATCTCGGAATCCACCTTGATTTTCGGCAACGTGGCGCATCGATTCAGTGCCTATGCCAAATCCGGCACATTGAATGCAAAGCCGTTCGAAGCCCGAGGGATGATCACCACGCAGTTTGTCAACACGCCTGAGGGCTGGAAAATGAGCGCCATGGCATGGGACGACGAGAGGCCCGGTCTTTCCATCGACAAAGCGACCGAGCATTCAAGTTGAACTCAGAGGTTGCCAGTGGATTGAACATAATTGCCTGTGGTACCTAACTTCCAAGGGAGACATTCCACGACACTAATTATGTTAAGTTTCATCTGAATCTAGTGAATAAAGCTAGGCAAAACTGCATCCGCCCATAATCCTTGGAAGGAATGAAACAGCCATGCCCATCGAGAATTATTTTGAGATGAGGATTGTTCAAACGATTGCCAGTGTTCGCAGCGCTACAAACTAGACTTCCTTGCCTCAGACAGTGTTTCAAGAGTTTGTTACGTGAACGTTGTGCCGTTGAAAACTCATCAATACGCGCTTGCCTCTCTTCCTTTCAACTTTCGATGTTATGACAGTCCAGATAACTGTACTGTTTTTTTAAACAGCATTTTGCTTGTCTACTGGTGATAGTCTCCAGTGGGCAAGGTAGAATCTCATGATGGGGAAAAACACAATACAAGCTCGGACTTCAGCCTATTTTTCAGGACATGAGACTTTTCCTCTAAGACAGATGTGGCTTAAAAAGGCCTTCGAAGAGTCGGTTGGTCACATCATTCCTAAGAGCGCGTTCGCTGGCGAGAATGCCATCGCTGCTTTTGGCGTGGGTAAAAATATGGTGGCTGCGATTCGGCATTGGGCATTGGCGTGCGACGTCATGCGCGATGACGACCCTACTGGCTATACCGTCACTAAAAATGCTATTGCCATATTTGACGATGCGGGCTTGGACCCCTATTCGGAAGATCTCAATACGGCGTGGTATGCGCATTGGTGGCTCGCGGGCAAAGGTAACCGTGCGACAACATGGCATTGGCTCTTCAATCACGTGACCTTACCAGTTTTTTCACGAGAAGAATTAGAAGCACCGCTCGCCGAATTCGCGCGTAGGCTTGATCCGAAGCGCAAGCTCTCTCCTGCTACGCTTTCAAGGGACATCGAAACTTGCATTCGAGGCTATGCCCCTCGTTTTGCGGGAGGGTCGCCCGAAGATTACGCTGAGTCCATGCTTGGCGAGCTCGGCTTAATTTACGAAGAACACCGCGGGCATTTTGCGTTTAGACGCGGCCCAAAAACGACTCTCAGCGACGGGATGTTTACGTACGCTCTGCTCGATTTTTGGGAGTCTACAGCGCCGGGTCTGAGTTCGTTGGCATTTGAATCCATCGCGTATGGCGAAGGCTCTCCTGGACGGGTCTTCAAGCTCGATGAAGACTCAGTGGCTGAACGTCTCTTCAACTTGGACGACCTCACCAAAGGTGCTCTGTCGTGGACGGACACCGCCGGTCTTCGTCAGGTCCATCGAAAAACGGAAAAGCTCTCCGGTCTCAGTGAAAAGATGATTGCAAAAGCATATGACTGAGGCAAAAACCAAATTAAGCGACATTGTTCGCATTGCTCGGCACTATCAGCGCTCCATCCGCATTGACATTGACTATGGGCGATCTGACGCGTTAAATGGATATATCTGCCATGGCACAGCTGTTGGTGTTCTCGACAGCATGTGCAAGCAACTGACCTCCACGAACCAACGTGCGTTCACTTGGACTGGACCTTTCGGCGGGGGGAAATCGTCATTGGCGGTTGCTCTCGCGAGCGCCGTCGGCCCAAGCAAGTCATTGCGCATGCGTGCTCGCGAGGTCCTATGCCTTGAAAAACTACCCCTGTTCGATGAGGCTTTTCCCTTTAAAAAGGGCTGGCTCGCGATTCCCATTGTCGGAAAGCGCACGAGCATCGTGCAAGAGCTTTCAAAAGGAATGCGAGCGGCTCTCGGCCTGGGAAGCGAAGAAAAAAAAACCTCTCCGACCGCCCTCATCGAGGACTTATGTGAAGCGGCTGAGTCAAAGCAACATGACGGCGTCCTGATCATCATCGATGAAATGGGAAAGTTTCTTGAGGCTGCCGCGTTGGGGGTCGGCGATGACGTTTACTTCTTCCAGGAATTGGCCGAGGCATCAGCGCGCTCGGCGGGCAAGATCGTCGTCGTAGGCATTCTCCATCAGTCGTTCAGTCAATACGCGACGCGCCTCGGTATCGACACCCGCGATGACTGGACCAAGGTCCAAGGCCGATACGCTGATATTCCGCTGGTAGCTGCGAGCGATGAAGTAGTCGAGCTGATCGGACGGGCAATTGAGGTCGACAAGCGGCCGCCCTGGATGTTTGATGCGTCGAAGGCAATTGCTGATTCAATTCGAACGCGCCGCCCCGCCGTAGGCTCTGATTTCGCGAACAGCCTCAATGCTTGCTGGCCTCTACATCCCGCCATGGCCGCTCTCCTCGGCCCCATATCTAAAAGGCAATTCGGACAAAACGAGCGTAGCACTTTTGGTTTTCTAGCATCAGTTGAGCCGTTCGGCTTCCGCTCCTATTTGGAAAACACGCCGTTGCCAGAGGCGTCTTGGTATAGGCCAGACAACTACTGGGATTACCTGCGTGCTAACTTGGAGCCAGCGATCCTCGCCTCGACAGACGGGCATCGTTGGGCGCAGGCTGTCGAAGCTGTCGAGCGCACCGAAGCGAAAACAAGCGAATCGATCTACCTGATTTTAATCAAGAGCATTGCGATCATCGATTTATTTCGAAACGGATCAGGCCTGGCGGCAGAAGAGAGTGTTCTGGTGTCAGTGCTTTATGACCGCTCCAAACGAAAAGTTGAAGAGGCATTGCAGCAACTCTCGGACTGGAAGGTAATCCTCTACAAAAAGCACATCAGCGCCTGGTCGGTTTTCGAAGGCAGCGATTTTGACATCGAGTCGGCGATTTCGCAAGCAAGAGGCGCGCTCCCGGGCGTGGATTTTGCGCTGTTGACTAGCCTTACCAATCTTTATCCGATCATCGCGAAACGTCACTATCACCATACTGGCACGATGCGGTGGATGACCATGGCCCTGTGCAGACTGGAAGATGCTGAGCGGATCACGACCAACTTCAAGCCACAGAAGGGTGAGTTCGGTCAATTTTTGCTCGCACTGCCTGGCCGCACAGCTGAGCTCACATCGGCTGTGCGCCACAGCCATGAAATATCGCGGATCGCTCCATGGCCCATGGTCGTCGGAGTACCGCCGAATCACGTGCGCATCGAAGATTTTGGAGCCGAACTTCTCGCCTTGCAGCACGTCCAATCCCGTCATGAACTCAGCGGTGACCAAGTAGCGCGACGTGAGGTTCAAGCCAGGCTTTCATCCGTCAGAGCCAACCTTGAAGAGCAACTCAGGGCGGCTGTTTCAAAAGCCACTTGGACAGCAGCAGATCTTGAGCCGGTGGAAGGAAGCCGTCTCTCCCACATGGCCTCCAACTTGGCCGACGTCGTCTATGAGTACGCGCCGGAGTTGTGGAGTGAGTTGATCAATCGCGACAGCCCATCAAGCAACAGTGTCAAAGGCCGCCGTGATTTGTTGTATCGCATGCTCACCCATGAAGAGGAGCCGTCCTTGGGCATGGAGGGTTTCCCAGCTGAGCGCGGACTCTACGAGACGCTTCTCAAAGCGACTGGCTTGCATCGGAAGGACATCAACGGCATGTGGGGTTTTATGCCCCCCACTAAGAAAGACTCACCAACGTTCGTGAAACTCTGGGATGAGACCAAGAAAAAGTTCGCAGACATTAATGCGCGCGTCAAAGCATCTGAAATCCACGAGATGTGGGCCGCTCCGCCTTTTGGCGTTAGAAACGGAATGGTTCCGGTAATTTTCACCGCATTCCTGCTCGCCCACAAAGGAAACGTCGCCGTCTATAAGGACGGCATTTTCATCGCGCGAATGACTGACGCTGACATTGACGAATACCTGCAAGACGAAAAGCGATTCTCGCTTCGCTGGATCGTCATCGATGCCGAAAAGACGGGGATCCTCGCGGGTATATCGGAGATATTGGCTCAGGTTGGCGCTGCTTCAGGAGCCAAAGACCCTTTAGAGGCCGCACGTGGCTTGGTGGCGCTGGTTGTTGGCTTGCCCATGTGGAGCCAGAGAACCCACCGCATAAGCCACGAGGCTCGCTTGATCAGGGATACGCTCTTGAAGGCGCACGATCCACACAAGGTTCTTTTCATTGATCTCGCGGCGATTTTGGAAAGTTCTGGAGGCGATTCCTATGTGAATGCTCTGCGAGGTCCGATTGTGGAAATTTCAGGCGCATATGACGCGCTATTAAAGGAAATAGAGACTTCTTTGCTTGAAGCGCTTGACGCTCCGGCTGATCGGCTCGACCGTCTCCAAGCAAGGGCGTTCGCGGTTGAAGGCGTGACGGGCGATTTGCGCCAGGACGCTTTCGCAGCTCGACTCTCCAAACACGACGGCACCAAAGAAAGCATGGAAGGAATTTTGAGCTTGGCTGCGAACAAGCCGCCGCGCGATTGGAATGACCGGGACATCGACGCAGCCCAGCTTGAACTTGCTCAGGCAGCTCTGCGGTTCAGGCAAGCCGAAGCTTTCGTCTCGGTCAAAGGCCGAAAGCCCACCAGCGAAGCGTTCGCGGTGGTCATGGGCGCGGGTGCCGAAACCATCACCGTGTCCCGCGCGTTCTCGTTGTCGGATCGGCACCGGGAAACCGTGGAAGCCATGGCCGACAAGCTGGCATTGGAATTGAAGTCAGGCGGCATGGACACCAACGTACTTCTAGCGGTCTTGGCCCGCGCGGGCATGAGGCTCACTGTCGATGACGACACACAAAAGGAGAAATCGCATGGCTGACAAACATGTCTTGGGCATATCCGGCGGCAAGGACAGCGCAGCGCTCGCGGTCTTCGTGCGGCAAAACCACCCTGAGTTAGATGTCGAGTATTTCTTCACCGACACCGGCAAAGAGCTGCCGGAGGTCTATGAGTTTCTTGGTAGGCTCGAAGGTTTTCTGGGCAAACCCATCCTGCGTCTGAATCCGCGCCGCGACTTCGATTTTTGGCTGCGCGAATATCATAACTTTTTGCCCTCGGCCCAGACGCGTTGGTGCACCCGCCAATTAAAGTTGGCCCCGTTCGAGCAATGGATTCGCCCCATGCTCAACGCTGGCGACAAAGTTACGACCTACGTGGCGATCCGCGCAGATGAGGAATACCGTGAAGGCTACACCTCCAAGCATAACAACTTGAAAGTAAGCCTCCCCTTCCGGGACGCCGGCATCGACAAGCGTGGGGTTATGGACATCCTGGACTCATCAGGAGTGGGTCTGCCCAAGTATTACGACTGGCGCTCGCGCAGCGGCTGCACTTTCTGTTTCTTTCAGCAGAAGATCGAGTGGGTCCGCCTTAAAGAGCGCCACCCCGAGGCATTTGAGGAAGCAAAGCAGTATGAGAAGAATGCCCTTGAACACGGGTCGCCCTTCACATGGACGCAGCGCGAATCATTGAGCGAACTGGAAAAGCCAGCCCGCGTCATTCAAATCGTCACCGATTTCGAACGCCGGAAGCAACGCGACCTCGCCAGCCGTCCCGTGAATCCTCTACGACCTGTCGATGCTATTGAGGACATTGACGATATTTTTGGCGAGGACGAAGGTGGTGGCGCTTGCGTTGTATGCCATAAATAGTCGTGCAGCTTAATCTTTGACGGCTGTGTCCGCCACCATGATCAGCCTCACGGTACCTAGAGGCACGTTGATTGTCTTAACCGTAAGAAACGCCTTCTCAACGTCGCCATAGTAGATTCCCAAAGTGACATCGGAAATGATGGTTTCATCCAGCTTTCTACCAAGACGAAATGCATTCGCGAGCCCCACTACGTCCTGATCTTCGATCGTTCCGGCGTTTTTCATTTCACGTTCCAACCATATCGCCAAGCGAATGCTGTCGTCGTCTTGAAAGGAAAAAAGTGAAGCGTCCCTCGCCACTTGGACAACCCGACCCTTTTGTTCGTCGTTCAGATAGGTGACCAAACCGGTCTTGCCGAATCGATCACCTTTAAGGAACATTTTCACCGGGAAGCTGCCCTCTCTAGCCATGACGAACGAAGCAGGCCTTGTCATCTGGTTCGCAGTTGCTTGAACGAAATGGGTTGCTATATCAGATCGCAAACGCCCGAAACTTTTGAAGCCTTGCGCTTCCGAAAAGCTGAGAAAATTCGTAATCGGCATCGCAATTGTCCTGCCAGGAATAAATTTAAGATCAAACTCTTGATCGCCTGAATAGAGTCCACGCGCAACCAAGTCTTGAGTCGTAAAAGCCTGCAGGCTATGAGCCAAAGCCTCATGAATAGAGGCCGTGGCAAAAATTGCCGACCGATTGTCAGGGTCGGGTTTAGTGGCGGCGTTCAGGTCGCATTGCTGAGTGATATGAATCAAACACTCGCCACCAGCTTTCAACTCTTTAGCGATCACAGTACCAAACGGCACCCTCGTGTTGAATTCTTGAATTGGACTTGCAACTCCTTTTCCATAGAACTCGCTTGCGCTTGGCCATCCAACCCAAGTGAATCGAGAAAATAATCCTCGAGCGACCTTGGGGTCAACGAGGGGGGACAGGAAACGGTTTTTGATCTTTGTGACGTCAGCGGGATCTAGCTCCCTGCGGAAACACTGGTCCAAATCCGCCACCGCTTTACCTACGGGGCCATCTGATTCAACATGCCACAAATACTCGCGTGCAACCAATTCTCCCAAATGCCCATCATAGGGATCGTTGTCTTTGATCGCCGTGTGATGGATGCGCTGCATGGCAGCGGCATCGAGGTTCCACAAGGTTGCCGCCGCTTTTGTTTGAGCATTGTCGAGCGCTCTGATCCAAGATTTTACGAACAGCCTCATGTTGTGTGCGCTATCTCGTTGTTTGGTGAGTTGGTCATAAACCAGCTGCAAACCCCTCGCTTTGAAGTCAAGAGCGCTCAAGTCGGCTTTGGGCAATATCCACAATCCAGCCGCGCTTATATTCGACCTTACGCTGAAGTTTTTTCTATGGATTTTGAGTTCCGCATGGGTGGACATTAAAACCAAAGGTGGAAGCCTTGAAGCACCGGCCGCTTCTGAAATTTCCACAAGATAGGCCGTCATCTCGTCCACCGGACTCGCACTGGCCTTCAATACTAGGTCAAGAAATACAAAATCGTAATCAAGGAGGTCTGCTGCCGGCGGTCGCATCGCCACGATATCTATTTCATAGATTGGCTTCGGAAAAGCCTGCTCAAACTGCAAACGCAGGTCTTCCACTCGACCAAATTTCGCCACAAAATTAGCGAAGTGCTTTTTCAAACCAGGTGTAGCTTTGACATCGAATATCGGTTGGACGAGAACCTCTTGTATGAAACCATCAGACGTCAAAAATGATGCAAATTTCGCATGGTCATTTTGCATCTCGCTAGCGTCAAAGATCTGACCAGCGATTGCAAGGATTTCAACCGCTTCAGGACTGTCTGGGTCACCGAGCAATGCACCAGCTCCAGGATCAAGCTGATCTAAGTGAGAGCGATCCATACCCGCGAGCTCATCATCCACTACCAATATCTTTATTGCAGGCGGCGCGACAAGCGGCTCAGTTGATGCTGCTTTCGGAGCAGCAGTGTGGGCGGCATGGTCTACGAACTCGGGAGTGGCTGAAGCGATAGCCAATCCATTGCAAATGCTGTGTGCGATCATGCATCACCATCCTTAGGAAGTTCCAAGATAAACGTTCTGAGCTTGCCATCGTCATCCTGAACTTCATCCAGATAAAGACGCCCACCGTGATAAGCGGCGAGTTCAGAAGCGATATAAAGGCCAAGGCCTTTGCCTTTTCTTCGCATCGAAAAATATGGTCTAAACACAGTGGTAGCGTATTCAGGATCGATTCCCGGACCGTTGTCCGTCACGGAGATCGTGAATGCTTTAGTGTCAATTTCAACCGTGAGAAGGCGCTGCTCATCTCCGCTCTTGATGGACTTTTGCAACCAGTAGGCAGAATTGGATAAAAGATTCTCCAAGGCCTGGGCTATAAGACCGCGAACCATATGAACAGGAAGCGTCTTGTCTGCCGAGCCGCCATCTACTTTCAACACTGACCTGATTTCGTGACGCTTAAATCTTGGCTCAAAGCCATTCAAAACCGTTTTAACTTGGGCAACTGCATCATATTTTTCACGTCTATTGCGCCCAGACGGACTCATGGCATCAACCGTTCGAATGCGCTTGTTGGTAGCGACGATCTGCCCGCGTAGATTGTCGATCAGATCTACTATGTCGTCAGTCTTTTTGTTGCCCTGTAGCTGCGCCAGTAGCTCCCCTGTGCGTTCGGTTAACCGAGTCAGCTCATGGATGACTATTTCAACTACGAGGCCGATATTGGCAAGTTCGAGCAATTCGACGCGCGTCTCTCGTGCGAGATCAAGAGCCCGTTTGATCGTCTTTACGTATTCAACCTGGCTGTTGATCTCCTCACGAATTTCTACGATTTTGTGCTTGTGCTCCGCCGGAATAAAGCTGACGATTTGATTGAAAGTGCGCAGGGTCTTAGTGAGCCCTGCCTCCGAGCGTCTGAGCGACTCCTCCGTGGATTCTTGCGATAAGGCAATTTTTGCTTGGGCTTCCTGAGTGAGGCCAATAAGACCACGAAGTTCGGTGACGATTTCCTCGCCAAGCAAAGCTTTAAGAAGCTGTTGCTCGGGACAAGCAACCAGACGCTCTCGATTAGCTGCGTCAACTAATTTGGGGTTATTGACTGAGGAGATGGATACGCTTCCCACTGTCTGGTAGCGATTTAACGCATAGCCTTTGGTTTTAAGGGCGCGACTGTCCCACTCGAGCCAATCGTCTTCCATGCCACCTGTTTGCCCGACGCGAAAGCCATCGCGGTAAATAGCGAAACCGCCACACCAAAGATTCAGCTCGTTTGTGACATCCGTTCTGCTTCGGTCAACCGTATTCGCAAACAAAGCCTGCCTGTTAAACCACAAGCAAGTGGCTTCAAAAGGTCCAAGGCTATGAAAAAGCTCTTCTGGGTAACCAAGTCGTTCTGTCAGCTCACTGAGGGTCCAACTTCTATCGTCAGATACCGTCGAATTCCTCCACATTACACTACGCCGCATAACGCTTCCGGCGGCATCAACACCCTTTGGATTGAAGACAACCGTCGCTCTGAACTGAGAACATTTTTCTAGCCATTCAGGAATAGTGGCGATAGGTTGCCGGTGCCCGTTAAGCAACACGTCCACGGGGTATCGGCGCTTATTGGCGAAAAATGGATTTTGCAGCCGACGAAGATATTTCTGAATAAAACTACCGACCTTCTCAGCCGTCCACAAGGCAGTCAAATTGCTGATGGCGACGCTCGTTCCGCTGCTTTGGACGTCGCCGTCGAAGACTTCTTCTGAAGTCTCGATGGGGACCTCATCGAGAAATTTTTGCGGATCGTCGAACTCAGCCCAAGAAAACCTGACAGTGTGCAGCGTTTGATCGCCTGACTGCTTTGACTTGACGGCAGCCGTCTGCCCTAATCTCATCATCGAAAGACGCCCAATTCCTTTATCACCCAGAATTGTCGGATCTCCAAAAGCTGCATTTTTCTTGGCGATATATTTGCCAGGGGTCCCAATAACTAAAAACCGCGAAGCGACGTCATCAGCACTCATCCCAATACCCGTATCACTCACAACGATTTTGAATCGTTCTTTCCGAAATTTATTTACGAATGCAAGAAACTGATCTTGAGTATCCATGTGTTCGGCAAACTCGGCGATTAATTGGGTTCTAACGACAGAGCTTAGGTCCGATGAAATTGCCTTCTCAGCCATCTCTAGAGTTACCTTTTTTCCGAGCTTTTCTTTCTTCACCTTCTCTGCAACGAGCGCCAAAGCAGCCGAATCCGCCGGCGCATCAATGGCCACTGTCACCCGAGGAGACCTCGCGTCAAAAGCGTTTTTAATCAGCTCATTGAGGGCCACGTCATCAGATGTGATCATCTCAGCGCCCATCTGCTTGAGGGCACGTGCGGCAACGCGAAAGGTGTGTTTCATGGGACTATTTTGATCTAGACATAACTGCGTGGTTTCAGGCCGAGATTCTCGCTGCGATCTGTATGGCGTCTTCTACGATTACCGACACTACCGCCTCAATATCGCTATCGGACAAATATGGTGCCTGTGCAAAAACGAGTCCTTGTTCGCCATTCAGTTTGGCGGCAAGATGCCCTTTCCCAAGCAGCATTTCAGCTCCTGGGCGATCAAGCGCAATTTTTGAAGTTGCTTCACTCGCAACTTTCAAAATCAACCGATTCCCCAAGTTCTCCCGGAGCTGCATTGGCATCACATCTTTGTCAGGACGTTGAGCTGCAAAAATGAGGTGGATGCCGGCCGCACGCGCCTTGACCCCTAGACGCTGAACCGCAGCGCTTACGGCTTGCTTGTAACCGTCGTCCAACATCCAGTCGGCAAACTCATCGTGGACAAGAAACAGCATGGGCAAGCGGCTTTCAGGCTCCGCCTTCGCATTGAAGGTCGTTAAATCGCGAGCCCTGGCTCCTGCGAATAGCCGATACCTGCTCTCCATTTCTTCCACCAGCGCTTCAAGAACAGTCGTTGCCCGCTCGCGCGTCGTGACGATGGGCTCTCTCATATGCGGCAAGTCCTCCAAAGCGGAGTAGTCCACGCCCATCTTCGGGTCGATGAGGATGATTTGCGCGAGTTCTTTTGGATTGGTCGCCGCGATGTCCAAAAGGATTGCCTGGATGAGCACCGATTTGCCGCTGCCGGTAGCTCCTGCGACGAGCGAATGCGGCTCGTGCGAAGACAGCCCGCCAAACTCACCGCCCAAATTCAAATACAGCAACGATCCATTGATCTCCTGGAGGCCCAACACAAAGGATGTGTTGATTCCTGCGGCGTTTCGATTAATCTGTCGCTTTGCCCACAGATCCCAAAGCGATACCGATTGGCGCTTCTCGCCAGCCATCGTGACCACAATCTCTCCGGGTTTCGGCTGCACCGTCACGAGATTAATTGCATGCGTCGTGAGCAGTTGCATCCGCTTGGCCTCGATGTCTTCTACGCGAAGCCTGTCGGACCCAGCCAGGCGCACCAGGCATCCATTGGGCGTAAGCCGAGTTCCAAGCACCGCCGCCTGAAGCCCATAGCCATTCAGAGCAGTTTTTAGCTTGCGCGTCATCTCATCGGCCCACGCTCCTCGCTCATCGATCTTCCCAGCCAAAGCGGCCGATTTGGAAGCGATGAGGTCTGCGAGGGCGTTAGAGCCATCGCCAGTGACTTGGGGAGCCGCAGGACTATCAGCAACCGCAGCGGTAGCTTGGACGACCACGGGAGCCTGCGCAGGCGCCGTAAGGGCAGGTTCAACGAATTCTTCGTGCAGAGGGTCAACGCTAGGGACGGACTCATCCGGGACCTCTAGCATCGGCTCCGCGCCTACGGCGAGCAAGTCCATCATCGCGGTCCACGTGACTCGCGCAGCGGGCTCCTTGGCGTCTATGGCAAGCCAAGGCTCCATAGGGCCGAGTTTCGCCCGAACCGAGGCTGGATCAGCTTTGGCCGCATAGCTTTCCACAAGGCTGCGAAGCTCGGGGCGATCGAACACTTCCTGCCACGCCTCCACACCCTGGTCGCTTTCGATTAGAGATTGCTCCGAAGCGGAGCCACTTGTTCCAGCATCAGCCGAATGGATGAAAACATGCGAATAGCCCCGCAGCGAAATCTTGGCCTTGCCTTCGCGCAACTCCGACCGAGCTCGCTCCAGCAATCCAAAGCAACCAGGTGGCACGTCAGCGTCGATGAGCAAGTCAGCCAGGCGCGCGAGCCACACATCTCGATCGAGCCTGCCAGGATCGCCAAAGATCGCCGCCCGAAACGTGGACAGCGTCGCTAGGAGTTGCGCACGCGAGGACTTCTTCGCCTCGGCGGCACCGATTCCCGTCACATATTTCGACTCAACCACCGCGATATGCAGATGAGGCACTCCGTCGCGTTCTTCGACACACAAAGCAAGGATGTCGGCTATCCTGTTTTCTTTCTGAGCGAGCCACCCCGCGTAATCATCGAGCAAAAAGAACACCGTGAAGGTTTGGGGAGCCGCGCTCGACAGGGCCTTGAACTCGCTATGGATCAAGAAGCGGCTCATCACCAAACCAAGCATCTCGCCCGCCGACACGCCACGCTTGGCTGCGCGCAGCACAATATCGCCAGACACCGACAAGGCATCTTTTTTAATCCGGTTAGCCAAATCATCGAATCGCTCCGCCGGCATCGCCAGGCCAAGCTCGGTCAGGCGTCTGCGGGTCAACACGCTCAACAAGCGCAGCTCAGAAGTGGAGCTCACAATCATGTTGCGGCCATTGGTCGATGCGCGCCGGTATCGGACAATAGTGACGCCATTCGCCTGGAGCTGCCGCTTGTCGAGCAACTCGTCGTAAGTGGCAACCCACTCGGCGAGCGCGTGCGCGTCGTTCAACGTTTCGCTAAGCGCTTGGCTTTGCACCGATATGCGCCTAGCTGGCAAAAATCGCTGTCCCTCGCTCAAGTCGGTTTGACGCGCGACTGAACCCACAGCGCCCACATAAGCCCATCCGGTTGCAGTTTGCCTAGGACACGTCAGAAACGTGGTCGATTTGAGCTCGTTCTCTCCCGATACACTTCGATAGGACCACCGGGACGGCGCATGTTCAAGGCTTGGCCGCTCGTTCGCCCAATCCACTGGAATCCATTCGGCGGCGGCGGTCCGGGACACCACGTCATGAAGGAACGCGATGTCGAACGGTTTGAAAGTGGCGTTTGCCGTGGAGGGAGTGGCCGATGAAGGCACCACCGCTATGCGCAACTTCGAGATGAAATTTTCGGAGGTTTCGCTCACCACCGGTAAATCAGGATCGTCCCCGGCCTTCGTGACGAGCTCCGCATACACGCGCCGAAGTTTGGAGGGTTCTCGGTGGCGGACCGCGACTGCGCACTGAAACTCCGACTCCGATTGATCTGCCGACAGCTCGCGCACCACCGCCAGCGGCAACTCAGCCGCGTCGGCGTTATAAAGAAGCACGCTTAGATTGCTCGCCTCGTGAGGTTGAAGGCCAACATAACGGGCCAATAGCTCCTGGACTTGCTTGGCCGCCTCCGAGGGATCGACGTCCGTGAGCATGTCCTCTTCACCGCGCACAGGACGCTCAAGCAGGCTATATCCGTTGACGGTGCTGCTTTCCGAGAGGAGCACTGGCGCGCCGTTTCGCTGCACGACTGCGATCTCGGGATAGAAAGGGTGGGCCAGTTCTTCCGCGAACTCACGAAAGAAAATGCCGCGGTCTCCAAAAAGGACCTTTTCGCCTGCCAACATGTGCGTGACAAGACCCGCGACGCGACGGGTCTTCACGGCCAATGCTTTCATGCGCTCCGGATGCCATGGCGGGATGATCACGCATGGTTGCTCGCCAGAGACGCGCACCGTCCCGATCTTCAATATCTCGGCCACCAAGCGCAAGCGGCACACGTCGCCCCTCGCATGCACCGACAAGGCCCGGAGTAATGCCGCGAATGAATCCGCTTGCTTCAGCACAGCTTCGCCATGCAACCCCACGGCGATGAAATCATCCATGGCCTTGATGTAGTCCGACTCGAACTCCTCCCACGCAGCGCGCAACGTGTCACGCTGATCCACTGAGAGCCGTCCTTGGTCGGCCAAGTCTTTGATGCGCGCTTTGATGTCCGCCCGAAAGCTTTTCATTTTGGCGGGAGGCGGGACCAGCGAACCGGCATCCCGCGAGAAGGTCGCCTCCAAAGTGTTGGTATCGAGCAGCGAAACACTTTGAACTCCGCCCTTCTTGCTCACCAACCGGCGCGGGACCTCGGTGCAACCCACCGCGCCCTTCTCGCGCAGCCTTTCCATGTCATCGACCAGCGAAAGTCCCATCGAGTCCGGTTTGAACATCCAGAGCAATTGCGTCTTCTCGATCACTTCCTCTTTGTCGCCCATGCGTTCCAACAGAGTCACTTCAAATTTGATCTGCATGGAAGCCTTCGCGACCGACACGACAGGTTTTGTATTTCCTTTAAAGATCGACTGCTCTTTGGCGAAATAGGCTGGGTATTTAAAAAGCGGATCTGGCAAATCGGCGGTCCCCATTCTCAGGACCTTCCAATCGACTTTTGCTCCCATCAATTCCTTCAAGCCTCTATGCATCGCGGAGAAATACGATCCCACGTCGTGGTTGAATCTCTCGCGCCACTCCTTGCGGCCCTTGTTAACGGTGATTCTCAGGAATCGCTCGCCCTTGGGAGCCGCTGAGCCGACGATCAAATGATGCGCAGCACTGGTAAAACCCTCGAAAAAATCCACGCACTCGATGGGTTTCCCATAAATTACTTTTTCCCATCGGGAAAGGAGTTTCGGGTCCTGCTCAAGGTAGCGGCGATGGAGATTGAAGAAGATCTCGTCGTCGTCGTTCCAGTCCGACCTTTTCTCGCGCGTCTTCAAGTCTTCAAGATGCTTGAGCCACTGCGCATCAAGGGCGTCGTGCTCAGAGCAAACATGTTGGAAAAAATGAACCGTCGAGTCCGCCAAGCCCTTGAGCTTCTCTCTGGGCTTTTCAAATATCAAATGAACGCCGTCGGATTCCCACTCCAACTCAGCGACAGCCGACGCAGTGTCTTTGTCCCCTGCGGGCGCATTGATGAAAGCTTCAAGAACAACTCGGGCGGCGTCCGGAATGCCGGCGATGTTCTCTTCAAACCGTTGGCGCATGTCCTCAGGATCGATCGGTTGGCTATTCGGACGCTGCCTCGCCAGAAGTGGAGACCGGTTTTGATACAGCTTTTCAAATGCCTTGCGCCAGGCCCCAACCTGCTGTCCATATGTTCTATCGTTGCCGAAAAAAGCAGTGTCTCTGGGCAAGTCCACGCAAGGGAGTGACCAGCCGATGGCCATACGGATGGGGAGCCCCATGGACGGGTGTGACGCCTGCGCAATCTTAGAGCAAAACTCGCCTAGCTGGATCAAAGACATGTCAGTCACCGACACCAGCCCTTTGAGAGCCACCTGAAAAACCTTTCGGTCTTCAAAGGTAGGAGCAAGTGAGGCCACGTGGCAGGTCGCCTCAACCCAAGCCTCTTCGTAGGCACGCAACTCTTTGGCACCTAGAGCCGTGACGTGGCCAAGCGTGTCGGCCAGGCCTTGCTCATTTCCATTGGCCGTGAGCAGAGCATCTTTGGAGGTCCCCGCATTTCGAACGGCGCCGGCATTCATCCGCGTGAGTGCAGCCTCCGGCAGATTCTCCCCTTCGACGAGCATTCGGGGAATCTTTATGTCGACCCTGTCCGCAAGTTTGGCGTTGCCAAGCACTTCTCGAACAACGGCGGCGATTTGGCTTGGGGCCAGTTTGTCGAGACGAAATATCGCAGCCGACTCGGGTTGATCGTTCAATCCTTGAGACGCGTGATCGAGGCGGTTGTCGAGAATGGTGGCCGCAACGCGCCCGATGATTTTGTCAGCAAACATCATTGAGCGACCTCAAAGGTAAAAGGGTTCTCAACGAAAGAGCAGGAGTCGGATAAGCGCCTCACGAGCCCGAGGCCAACAAGGCGCGCCTCCAAATTCTCGCGGTTGTCGCTGAGCGCCTCTTGGTCTACCAACTTTTCCTTCATCAGCCGCCCGCCCTCAGCGTCGCCAATGATCATGCCGTAACGATTGCGAATTTCGCTGAGGAACTCGTCGAACTGCATCCGGTCGTCCACCATAGAAATGACCAACGTTTTTAAAAGCTTGTCATTAGGGGCATAGCGGGTGCGCCGCGAAAGGCGCCTCGAACTCAAGCCCACCGCTCTTGACCAAGCCGCATGGATCTTTCCGAAATGCTGTTCATGACGCGATTCAGCCATATCAACAAGACTTTTGATCAGCATGTCACCCGTCGTGTCGCCAGTGACCGAACCATCCGATCCATTCTCAGGAGGCCATTGAAACCAGGACCTCATGAGCGCAGCGCTCTGCGCATTCGGCTCATCCGACTCACTAGCCTTGGTCCACTCGTCGGTAAGCCTGACGCTTTCAACAGATGCCCTGATCGCTCGAAGGGACAGGCCTTGGTTGAACTGGTAGGACTCTCCTGAAAGCGCTCTCACCTTGGTGCGTTCGCGGGAGACAATTTCACAAATGAGCTCAACCGGGTCGACATCACCTGCCTGGGCCTTGCCGCACTCCAGGAAATAGAGAAGCAGATTTAAACCCGCGCTCGCCATGAGATGCTCTAAGGCGTCGTAAACCGGCATGTCGCGCGAAAGGATAGCTAGCCAGTCGTCGCACAGTCTGTCAAATCTTGGGTGCGTGGCATGGGGCAGGTAACCTACAGTCTTGTCCGATCCTGACGTTTGAGTTTCCCCTTGAAGCGCTCGGACGAGCCTATTCATGGGCGCTTTGCGGTCGAACAAGCGCTCGACTAACAGGTCACCAAGCTTGGCGCCGTTTTCCGCACGAGTGAGCATGAGATAAAGCAATTCACCAGTGCGGGCGAAAAAGCGGCGGTCATTGGAAGCAGCGCCATCGGCGCCGATGCGCAAGTCCTCATAAAGCGCATCTGGACCAAATGGGAAGACGAACTTGGAGCTCCAGCGTTTGTTGCTTCGAGCCTCGAAAGATGATGACCTCAACAGCTCCACCGCCTTGGCAAAATCGTCGAACGTATTGAATACGTTTCGCAAATAACTCATGTCGCCGTTTTCGAGCTTCGCGCAATCCTCAGTAAATCGCTCAGTCCACTGCCTCCACTTGTCCTCATCCGACACTTCCCTCGCGCGAATCGTCTCGATATAAGGATTGTTGAAGAGCAACGAGCGCAACCTAATTTGCCGCTGAGGACGATACGTCACCTCTCCTGCAGAAGGCGGTCGCAATGGGCTGATCCTGTTCGACGCCAGAATTCCTAAGAATTCGAGGACCGCCATATGAGGAAGCTGCTCGTCATAAAGCCTGTGGCCCCAAATATGCTCATCGACCGCGAAATCGACATCTTTGATTGCTGGCCTCATGACGCGGCTTTTACGGCGACTCGGCGCGAAAGCCCCAAACCGCTGTGCTCCACCTCGATAAAGTTGAGCGCTAGGAAACCGTCATCTGATCCAGGCTCGTCGTCCTCGGCAAGCAGGCGCTTGCGAAGCAGCTCCTCTTTGCGGAGAAGCTTGGCTTTGAACGCGAGCATGTCTTCCAAACATTCGTTGGAAAAGCTGCCGGGGAGCGCTCCTTCGGCGACCCGGCACAGAAACTCAAAACGCACGGGCGTGAGTGTGAAAGACGCTGGATTCACTTCTCCTTGAGCCAATGCGACGTCGATCATTGGCCGGGTGGTCAAGGGATCAAGCCGAATGCGCATGCCTTTGCCGCCTTGGCGCTTCGCAGGAGCTTCTGTATCGCATAACACGCTGACACGGGATTGGGAAAATCCGCCGGAACTCGCGACAAACAATTTGTCGTTGTTTTCGATGAGCAGTCCTGTCATCACCCGATTAAGGCCTTTGACCAGCAGCGCACGCACGCTCTCACTCACGCCACCCCCAGCAGCGAGAGTATCAGTCATTGAAAGATAGTCGCCCGCGAACCGGAACGCCGTCATGGGCCAATGTCCGTAGCTAGGTTCGCCATTGGGCACCGTGAAAAAGAAACGGCGACGCTGAGTTTGAAGCCGGGCTAGAAATTTTGCCGCGCCAGCATCCAGCCTCGCGGACTCCTCGCCTTCTAAGTAGCTGTCAAGCGATGCCAGGTAGCCAGCGGTCGCGCCAAAAATTGAATCGGCCCTCAGAAGCTTATCAAATGTCGCGGTCAACTCGGGGTCATCGGCGCCATAGACCATCAGGCCGTCAGCCGCGTTTGTAGTCTCAGCACCGATGCCGAAGGCTGCCAGAGCTCGAAACACTGGCCTACTCATCGCTCTGCGCAATGGCAAGTTGGCACCAAATGCGTTGTCGTAAAGGCTCGCGTGCTCCACTTTGTTCTTTTCCTGAATTGTTGGGACGTCGGAACAGGTCATCAGTCCTTCTTTGGCGTCAGGGTGACCGAGAACCATGTTGGAAGCCAGAGCAAGCATATCTCGCACGGGAAGATGCCACCCGTTGAGGCGTGCTACTTCAACAACATCACCGAGCCGCTTGACGAAGCGCCCCTGGTCGGCGTCGCCCAGAAGCCGATTCCTATTTTCATAGATGGGGCACACGGCTCCACCCTGCTGCTGCAAACATCCTCCGCATTTCCCCCAGTCAGGATGATTCGCCACAGCCGACAATACTTCGCCCAAAGTTTCTCTATGGGTCGCGCGGCTCAAGTCGTAGATCCCGAGTCGCTCGGGGGCGGCGCCAGCTTGCAAAAAAGCATCTTGAATCGGCTTACGCAATGGATGAACTCGGCCTTGTCGAATGCCCAAGTCGCGCAGTCGCTCCAATACTTGCCCATGATTCGACGCAATAACAAGAAATTTCCCGTCTTCGGCGCCTAATACGGACTCTTCTAGCAATGCCAACACTTCATCGCTTTGCTCAGGACTCAGTTCACTCAAATCCTTGATGAAAGTTGCTGTGCGTCCGTCGACAAGTGCGATTTTTTTGACCGCGCTTGGATCTGCCCATTCTTGGATCGAGCCGCCAAGCTCAGCCCAAAGGCCTCGACAATGGTATGTTTTCCCATCGCCCGCGGTTCCTGCGATAAGGATGGATCCACGCTGGCTTGACGCTATTCGGGTTTTGATTTTTTCGAGTTCAGGACTGGAAAGGGTAATGGGCGGGACCTTGGCTTTGCCAAGAGCGCCGGTGACATATTCATCGAACAATGTCGTGTTGTTCGGGGTTGGCCCATAGGAACGCAGAAATTTGATCCATGCATACGAAGGCCCATGGCTCGAAGCTTTCGCTTGGGCCGGTGTTTTAATCATTTGGCAATGCTCTTCATTCTTAAACTGGGGTTACGCCAGCTTGGCTTTCCTCTTGAGCCTCGCGGACCCCTATTTTCTAAATGTAAGCATACCATTACATGATTTGATGCATGCAGCAGTGATCGGTGCGTTTTCTGAAGGGGTAGTTCATTTTGGAGTCTGCAGACCGCGCGGTGGCGACCAAAGCAGATACAGACTGTGGATCAAAGTCACAGGGGACAATTCCAAGGATGCAAGTTGGCGGCGGAGGTATCGGTTGGATGCAAAGAGGTGTGCGGCCGGGCCCGGCAGATTTGCCCTTGTTTTGCAGCAGGCACAACCAAACTCAGCATACAAGAACGTGATTGCATGCTGCCAGAAGCAAAAAACCCCGAAAACTCGGAGCTCAAACTTGATCAGGGCGCAGGAATACCTGGATCTTTCGATCGCTGATTTTTAATGATTTCGAACCACTTGATATCTGCGTTAACCAAAGCGCGCGCCTTATTCTTTTCGTCTGCATCGTAAAAGCTCGTGCTCGCAAAACGCGAATTGACAACGGGAATTGATACAACTCCAGACAAGATTCCCGCCCGAATCCATCTCTGGTCCCGCGGCTCCCCGCGCGCGTATTTTGAAAGTGCGGCATCACTTGGCTCTAAAAACCATATGCGTAGGCCCTCTCTTTCCACCTTGATCAGGCGATTTTCCCATCCCGCCGGGAGGCTGGGCAAATGGGGCGATACCGCATCCAGATAAAAGCCGTGCTCGATATGGAACGGTGAATTTTCCCCAAGCGCCTTCACAACATCAAATATTCTTCCGGGATCGGCTTTTGTGTAGCAGTCTGCGTCAACGGACATGGTCATGGTTTCCGGTATGTCGAAGCTTTCTTCAAGCCCGAGCACGGATAGGCTTCCAATCACCACGTAATCCTGGTGTCCAGACAGCGCCTTGGCCTCAGCAAACAAGCGAAATAAAGCGTGAAGGTTCACGCGTGTAGCCCCACCCAGGGTGAGTTTTGGCGTAGGGATGGACCCCATCCATCCATATCGGAGACGATGGCTTCAGCCATTTCTTTGGGTTGCAGACGAAGAATTTCTTCCCATCTTTCAATGTAATCCTTGCTGCACAGTCTCTCGTTTCGCCATCGATTCACAATGCTCATTGCATTGCAAATCAAGCGGCTCGTCTCGTTAGAAGGCAGCAGAACCAAATCCAGTGCGATGCGCTGATGACGGATCAAACGGTCTTTTTCGACAGACGCTTGCGTGATCCTCGCCAGCACACGTGAAGTAGATGCTCCGGAGGCTGCCTGGGCACGCTCAAAGAATTCTGGCGACGTAAGAATGGCCGTTACCTTGCCATGCTTTTCAATCGCAACCGGCGCCGAAGCCGAAGCCAGCAGGATTTGCCCGAAACACTGTTTTGCCCGGGTGGATGAGAATTGTCGCAGTTTGGCAGACATCATGTTGTCTACTTTACGTTTAAATGGACGTTTTGTCCATTTCAGGATGGTGACATTGTTGTCATGAACTTGCCTGGGCGCGCATAAAGTCAAGGTGTACGCGAGATCCTTGAAGCGGTTGGCGTCGCTGTGCTTTATCAGCCATCGTATTCACCGGACCGTTGGCCATTTGAGAATTGCTGGGCCAAACGCAAGACCTTCTTGCGCGCAGCTAAAGGCCCCACGCGCGAAGTGCTTGATACCGCGCTTAAACAACCACTCGACACGGTCACTGCTTGGGATGCCCGAGGCTGGTTTGCCCATAGCGGCTATCCTTGTAGTGAAGGGCAAACTGCTGCAAAGCATGATTCAGTAAGGCTCGCTATTGATGGCTAAATTCAAAGCTTTTCTCAAAAAATCGACTGTCAGTGGGTTGCGCTGTATAACGGGGTCATTAAGTGCTTCAGACAGAAGCAGGCAAGTTCTGTCCCACGCAAGGGCTTCTGGCGATAACATCGCTTTCAAAATAGCCAGCTCAAGTGCATAGCTTGCTCGGGGGTTATTATAAAATTCTGCTGCAATAGTAAGTGAAAGTTTTTCGCTTGCGTCCCAATAGTTTTCCATCGAGTCATTCAAGGGACGTGTAATCCAATGATGCCTTACTTTTGCATGCATTTCATCGGCTTGCCTTTTGACATCGCATTTTCACTCAGGCCTCATTTGCATTAATTCAAAAATGGCTTTTTCATTTTATTCATTATTGATCATGCGATGTTTTTAATTTCACCCCATTATGCTAAAACCTAGAAATTAAAAAGATGATTTTACCACACACACCAATATTGGTTTTAACTGATCTAGAATTTCCGATAGATGTAGGCGCACTTCCATCTCTTACCGCAAAAGCCGTGCGTGATTTCCTAGAATACAAATTACAAAATATTGGAGATGACGTTGAGGTATTTTCAGACTTTGTTATATCAAGAGGCGGGGATGAGTCGGATATTAGAACTCCCACGCCTGAGGAGGCGGAATTAATTCGTTTAGCGTGGGAAGATGCAAACCTAAAACCTCCCAAACCCGGTCATCCACTGCAGGCATCAGTAGCCCAAGAATTGCATGATGCCTTCACCAAACATGTGATGAACCAGGATTGGTCTCTGTCTTTCGTTTATTGCAGCCGTAGTTCTTTTCGAAGCTTCAACTTTGAGGTAACAAGACTCGACCATTTGAATTTATTGAAGGAAATGATTTCAAGTAAATTACTTAAACAGAAAAACAATGATTCATTACGCGAGTGCCCTCCTATCTGGGACCCACGTCACGTGTTTTCTATGGCAGAAGTGATTGAATTTTGTAAAGCATTAAATATTAACTGTACTGAAAATTCATACGAAAGCTTACCATCTAAGCAGCAGGTTTTTGCACCGAGTAACGATTCTGATATTGATCGTGACCTTGAGCTGTATTTACGCTTTGTCGAACGTGGGGGTAATATTGAAGATGGAAAAGTAGCTACTCGTGGAGGACATGTAAAGAAGTTAGCCGCCGAATTTCAAAAAGATCGGCGAACCATTGTTTCGGCGTTGAATAGAGGACTAGCAACGAAACTGCAGCGTGAGACAGGGGCATTTGCTCCCGTACGTCTTGAAAAGATCAAATTTCTGAAGAGTTCAGGCCGATCTAAAAGTTAATACAATCCTTTTTCACATGGAAGTGCATTATGAACTTGCCGTACTTCACTAAACGGGAGCAGATATGACTGCTGTCCGATTTCAACACCCACTTTGGTTTCATCGATTTGCACCACACGTCCAAAATACAAATCATGATTTAGTTTATTGGTGACAGCTACAATCATGCCAATTTCATAGAGCGCTTTGAAATGATGCGTTGCAGGACGATGAACAATGTCCTTGCGCATTGGTTTTCTCGCATAGTCACACAAAAAAACAGCAAAGTACGGCATCGTAAATTGCAATCCGCGATGATGTACATCAACCCACTCATCATACATTCGTGCAACATGGCCCTGCCGTATTTTACCGCGTGCGGATGCTTGAAAGAATGTAACCGCCTGACCCAGGTGAATTTGGTTTTTCGAAATAGAATATCGCGTCTCATCTTCAAGGAGAAGGTTAATCCAACTTTTCAAGGTAAGAAGTTCTCGTTGGCCGTAGTCTGGCATAAGCGTTACAAGTTCATAAATATTCATTATTTGCTATCTTAAAATTTAAGGGTTATTGACTAGCGGCTCTTGCGACACATATGTGCAATAGATTCGTTGTGCTCTTATTCAATCTATCTACACGTTGTTTGTTGAGGTTAAAAATTACGCAAGTTATGGAGCTCACTGCCGTGGGATGTTTAGAAAATTATGTACGAACCTCTAGGAGTTAAAGACGTACGTATTAAACAATTTATCGAAATGTACAATCTTGATGCGCATTTCTTTCGCTGTGAAATGTGCATTGAAATGTGGAATGTGCAATCCAATTGGGGATTCAGATCTAGTTTTTTTGAATGTTATGAATTCACGCTTGAAGCCCCAAGCATGGCCGCTTTGGCAGCATGAGCATGGCAATGACCACGAAGTGCGGCCCAGTCAGCACCTCTGAGATCCACTTCGCAAATCGCGGCTCAACCGCCCGAATCTTGCAACCCATTCAAAGCTGCGCTCGACTACCTAACGCCTAGGCAGCATCACAATGCCTTTCTTCGCTTCGGGAAGCTTGACCTCTCGAAGCCCGATGCCGCCCTCAGCCGCATCGCTTTTGGCCTGCTCACCCGTACAGCCCTGGTCCGCCAAGGTCAACTTGACCGTTTCACCGGTAGCCCGCAGGCATGCAGCCGTTGCAGCCACTGCGCATCGTTGACGTCGCTCTTGCGGCCAGGCACCGAACGAGCCTCGCGCGCATTGGCAACAATGACCTCGATGCCGCGACTCTGCAGCACCTCGTACACGGGTATCCAGTAAACGCCGGTAGACTCCATGGCCACGGTCTGCATGCCGATTGACACGAGCCAGTGGGCCATCCGTTCGATGTCACCAGTAAAGGCCTGGAATGTCTGCACCGCTTCGTCGCACAGTTCCGGTGTAACGCCAACGACATGAAATCGAGCACCGATGTCGATGCCAGCAGCACGGTCATGCATGACGGGCAGACCGGCCGGTTTGATGGATTGCCGTGACATGATCACCTCCTATGGGTTGAGCACGCCGGACGGGGACTCGGATCAGATCAATTTCCTAAACGGGGTCACACGAGGTGCCACCACAGTTGGGTCCGCAGCTTCCCCTGGGCCAAGTTTTTTGACGGGGACGAATGCCTCCCAAAAGCAAGCGGCCTCTGTCCAGCGCCCTAGCAGTCTAGACTGGCTGCGTGTTTCTATCCATACGGGGCGCGGCAAGCCGCGAGGGCGGTCTTTTTAAGATGTCGACGTGCAACTTCAGCTGCGCGTTCTCCGCGCACAGCCTAGACAGCTCCATCTGTTCGGGTGTCACCGGCTTGGCGCCGGGCGTCGTCAGACAGCCGGCAGCCGGCAGCCGATGCTTTGACCCAGTTGCGCAGCGTCTGCTCGACCAGCCCCAGTTCTTTGGCAGCCACCACGATGCCCATCGCCTGGGCGTGCTTGACAGCCTGTTCCTTGAACTCGGCCGTGTAGTCTCGTTTCGGTATCTTCTTCACTTCTCTTCCTTCAAGTCTCGATATTAATCATCGAACCCTTGGAAGACGAAAAACGGCGGGCAGCTCAGTCTCACTCCGCTTTGAGTTTTTGACCAAAACAGATAAAATACAAGCTTAAACCCCGATGCAGGCCGAGCGCCCTCAGGCTCCGCTTTTGTATCACGCGTCCGCCTCCAGGCTGGTCATTGATTTGACCGCCGAACTTTCACTTCTCCAGTTTCAGCCGCAGTATTCCTGCTGTGGCCTGGCGGAGTCTTGAAAGTTCGAAAATGAAATCAATCGTTTTAGCCTTCGCTGCAGTCATCGCCACCACGGCCACCGCCTGGGCCACCCCAACTCCAATCACGCTGACACACACACAGCTGACCGAAATCGTCCAGAGCGCAAGCGACGACACTGGAACCCTAAAGAGCCTCGCCGGCGTGCACCTCGTCATCGACCTCCGTCCTGGCGCGATGTACCCGTATTTCGTCGCCGCCGACAACGTGCACGGCTTGGCCTTCATTTGCCAAGTTGGCTTCGAGGATTTCGGCGGAGGACCAGTGACGGCCACGGTCATCCGGTACGAGCGCGGCGAAGACGGTCGCGGCTACGTAAAGCTCGACGCCTGCACACCACAGGAGCGCTAAGCATGAGCAACGCAATCGACGAAAACGAAGGCGTTGCCGGAGCCCCCGAAGCCGGGGGCTCCGGCGCCGCGCGTGTGGATTTCGAGCAGCTTCGGCTGTCGCTGGCAGAGAGCGCCAAGGCCGAGTCATCACCAAAAACAAAGGAAACCAAGGCTCCGCCGATCACGATGGCGCGAGTCCGTAAACAAAAGGAAGCTGACAGAAAAAAAGCGGAAGGAGGAGTTGCTGTGCAGGTGTTTCGTCCTGAACACCTCCTTGCGGCGCTGGATGGTGTATCTGTTCGGTCAGTGGACTCAGACCAGAGCGGGCGCATAAAAAAAACTGTGGAGTTGCTTATACAACTCGGCCCAGATCGAGCGCTTTCAGCGCCGGGGCCGGCATGGCAGTCAGAGCTCGATGAGCTTCAAGAGTGTTTTCCGTCATTTGCCAGGGCGATCGAAGAAGTCGTGAGGCCGTCTTTGGCCATCCTGTCTGCTGGCGGGGTTGCGCGCCCTACTCCATTGCTCCTGGTTGGCTCGCCTGGGGCTGGAAAATCATTTTTTGCTGCCACCTTGGCCAACATGCTAAAGGTGCCAATTGTGCGGATGGACATGTCAAGCGCAACAATGAGTTGCACGCTGAGTGGTCTAGGCTTGCATTGGGCAAACAGCTCGCCGGGGGAGGTTTTCCGAACACTGGCTTTTGGCCGGGCCGGTGTCTACGCCACCGCAAATCCGGTGTTTGTACTCGACGAGATCGACAAGGCCGGTGGCGACCTCCGTTTCGACCCAGTCGGCCCACTTCACGCTTTGCTTGAAGAGTCCGCGAAGTATTTCGAAGACGAGTCATTGCCTGGCGTTGTTATGAATGCTGGTCACATTCGCTGGATATTAACTGCGAATGCGACATCGACAATTACGCGGCCGATTTTGTCCCGCACTCATGTCGTCCACGTGCCAGAACTTTCCGAAATCGAGTCTCGACATGTCCGCACGCGTATATTTTCCGGCGTAGTGGATTCCTTGGAGATTCCCGAATTCGAAAATTGGATTCCGCAATCGGTGCTCCACGGATTCGCGGATATGGGGCCGCGTGAATTCAAGACCAGGTGCGTAATGGCGATAGGCAAGACGCTGGCGCGGGGGAAATATCGCGTTAGCGAAAATGACTTTGCAACCGGATTATCTAAGCCAGTTAGAAAAATAGGTTTTATGTAAACCCCGGTAATAATACATTTGCTTGTTTTTGCGTTATCGATATAATGCAGAAATGGGCAGGTTATTAAAATAAGGGGTTGATATGGCACTCGAAGAATACAAGTCGACGCTAAAGCGTGGGCGCAGCAAATTGCGCTCCAATCCTCTGCACGCGAGTGATCCTATGCGCCTTTCGATTCGCGAACGTCTTCGCGAAAAGCGCTTTGCCGCGTGCGGACGAGAAATTCTTTTGATGACGCTGGATAATCGCTTGGACAGCCTCGCCGCCGAATTCGTGAATGATTTAGATGCGTTGACGAAAGCCGGCGGAGATGTTGAAGCATTTTATGGCCTGCAGGAAAGCCAGCGAGGCCCCATCACTTACGCATGCAGGCACGCAACCTGGGAAATAAAATACGTTGTCGTCGAGGGTTTGACTGGCTTTAAGATTATTGAAGATTTGCAAGCTCGTGCTCAAAAACTTCTGGCAGATCCCGCTCGCTTAACCCAAATGCAGTGCCTGAACAAGTGGTGGCACTATTAATGTTTATTTTTGCGTAAATCCCGGTGATTAATCGCCGGGATTTAATCTAAAAAACATGGGGGATTAATCAAAATGACCTCTTGGGATATTCGGAAAGAACGCGCATCTCTTCTATTTTGCGTTCAATAATGCTTGATTTGAGCCCGGGGCCTGCCCTCCCCGGGAATTCATCCGCCGCCAACCCTGACCCCCGACTGTTGGCGCCGAGACGGAATTGACCAGTTGGTCAATCCGAAGTCGGCGATAACACGTAAGAGGAAAAAATGCTGCTGGCCCTGACACAGGAAAAGCCGCTGTGTGCAACCGAGCTGCTGCAAGCGCATCTGGAAAATGGAGGCGAGTGGGTTCATTCAGAAACGATTCGCAGGATGCTCAAAGCCAATGAGATGTCGTGAAAAAGAACAATGCACTCCCTCAAAAAAAAGGATGCGGCGGCATTTGAGCAGGCGCCAATGGAGATGGAGAACTTGAAGCGAACTGCCAAGGCGGGTGAAATCGAAGTGGCTTACCTCGATGAGGCGGGATTTTCCTGCGTCCATCCCAACCGCAATGCGTGGACACGCAAAGTCTAGCAGCACTTGAAACTTGCCATTCGAGGCCAACGCCTCAATGTGCTGGCAGCGTTGATGTCCTCGGGTTACCTGGAGGACTGCATGTTTCATGGAAGTATGACGGGTGCGCAGCTGCTCAGCTTCATCAAGGAAGTGGTCCAGAAGTATGAAATACCGATCACGTTTATTTTGGGCAATGCATCGTTTCACACCTCAGAAGTTGTGAAGCAAGCCAGGGAAGAATTCGAGAAATTGAGTGCCACACTAAAATTTCTTCCTCCCTACAGTCCTGAATTAAATCGAAAAGAACAATTGTGGCATACGATAAAACATCATTGAATGGATGTTAAGTGCAGGACTGGAAAAATCCTTGAAACAGAGTTGTCTGATATTTTTCAAAGATTTGGCAGTGTTTATAAATTTGAATTTTATGGTTAATAACTTTTGTTAAACAACTTAATCGGCAAAAGATGTGTGTAATGGGATGGGCTAAGCCTGCTCCGGTGATTGCGGGAGTTTGTGCATTATTTGGTTTCGGCTGCCGGATAACGGATTTTGCGTAGCATCTGCGTAGGCCATCCGTTGATGCGGGCAGTTCCGTTGCGGCCAATTCGTATTTCAAGATCCCGCATTCCGCTTTCGAGTACCTCTATCGCTGCGCTGTAGCGTGCAGTCAAATAATGGAATTGCTGATTTTTTGAACCGACCCAGCTTCGAGCGGTGTCGGGATGGTCGGCCCTGTAAGGCCCATCTACCAGCACGTCCGTCGCGCCAAGAAGCGCTTGCGCACCGTCGAGCGCAAGCAGAGTGAGTTCATCGACGGTGTAGCCCGTGAACACCATGACGGACAGGCCTGCCGCCTGCGCGGCAGTGGCGACTTCCGCTAGGCCTTTGGCTTGCAGCAAAGGTTCGCCTCCCAAAAACGTGATGCCCTCGATGCCAAATTCTGCTTTTGCCGCAATCATTTTGTCGACCATGCTGGCGGCTGTCACCAGTTCGCGGGCGACGATCGGAAGCAAGCCCGGGTTGCAGCAGCCGGGGCAACGTTTTTCGCAACCCTGCACCCAAAGGACCGCTCGGAGTCCTGGCCCTTCGGCCTGGCTGGCGGGCACCCAGGCAGCGACGTTCAGCCAGGCGTGGGTCATAAAAGCTGGAAGTCGAAGTGAACGGTGGTGCCTGCCTGGGCCACGATGAGCGAGCGTCCCGTCGCGGCCTCGGCATGGGTCAGCTGGTCAAAGAGAAATTGTGAGAGCGGGTCAAACAGCTGGGTCGTCATTGCGTTGGGTACGCCTCGCCCGCCGGCGGTCCTGTCCACCTGTCGGACGATCGCGGTCAGAGCCCGCGTTTCGTCTTCGAACTCGACTTTGGCGATGCCCCATTTTTCTTTCAGTCGTTGACGCAAAGGCTCCAGCTTGACGCGAGCGATATCGACCAGGAAACTTTCGTCGGCGATGAAATTGAAAGGAATGATGTTGCCTTCGCCGATGCGTCCCAGCAGTTCGGGCCGCTCCAGCTTTTTGACAAAATGATTCCTGACCTTCTCCACGAAGGCAGACCGGACGTCGGGATCATCTGGATTGACCGACGCGGCACCAATGTTGGAGGTGAAGACGATCACGGTTTCCGAGAAGGAAACCGTATCGCCCTTGCCGTCGGTCAGGCGCCCGTCTTCGAGGATCTGAAGGAACTTGTCGAGGATGCGGGGATGGGCCTTTTCAATTTCATCAAAAAGGATCAGGGAAAAAGGCCGCCGCTTGACGGCGTTGGTGAGTTGCCCACCCTCTTCAAAGCCAACGTAGCCGGGCGGCGCGCCCACCAAGCGCTGGTCGGCGTGTTCGTGGTTGAACTCGGACATGTCAAAGCGAAGACAGGCCTCGTCATCGCCGAACAGGAAATGCGCCAGGGCTTTGGCCAGTTCGGTTTTTCCGACACCGGTCGGCCCCACAAAAAACAGCACCCCCTTGGGCGTTCGTTGCCGCACTGAATGCTGAAGGCCCGACAATCCCGTGTAAGCCCTGATCAGCACACGGCTGACTGCCTCGATCGCTTCGGTTTGGCCCTTGACCCGGCGACCCAGGGTGTTTTTGACATCGGCCAGCTTGGTGCGGTCCAGTTGCTCCCACGGGCTGTGCCGGCTGCCGTACTTGTAAAGACTGACCAGCGCGTCGATACCCGTCGCCTCCGCAGCCTGGCGGGACAAGCGGGCAAGGTTAAGGATGTCGCGAAGGGTCACGCCTTCCAGCGCATCTGTAAGTTCGGTCAGCGCCGGGGAGTGCGGCGCGATGGCAGGAACCACATGCAGCACATGGGCCAAGCGCAGCAGGGTCTCCTGGCGCAAGGACCGGGAGGGCAGCGGTATGGTGACGACCTTAAAGAGCGGGTTGTTCAGGTAGAGTGCAGGCGGCACCGTCAGTCCGCCTTCTGCAATGAACACGATCAGTGGCTGGGCGCGTTTCATTTCGTCCTGGGCCGTCGACACACTGGCGTCCCGGACCGCTTGGCCAATTCGGAGCATCCAGCCGCGTTCGATTTCGGTCAGGCTGTTGGCGCTTCCGAACAGGTACTGAGACCAGTCGACCACAAAAGCCACCCGCTCGGGCGATGTGTTCTGCCGCATGTGCGTCGCAGCGGTGGCCAGAAAGTCGTCAGGGGAAACCTTGGTGTTGCCGCTGCTGGGGGCCTTGGCTGCCGGCAAGCGGTCCGGGATGTCGTATTCGTCGCCCGTAACGGGTCTATTTTCGGTTGCGGTGGAGGGCACCGTGGCCGCTTGCAGAAGCCGCCAGACCGTGTCACTGACACCGCTGATCCCATGAACGCGGTCCCATGCCACGACGTGGCTGAAGCCGATCTCACGGAGTATTTGCGTCGCCGCGTCCTTGGAGGTTCCCCAGGTTCCGCTCTGCTGGGCCGAAGGAACCACGTCCACGACATTGCCGTGCAGGATGACTGCTCGCCGGATGGTGCATTCGCGGCGAAACGCCGATTGCCAGCTGGCGATTTCTTCAGCCATGAGCATGCCCCTCACCCGGAGTCGGCCGGGCTTTGGCAGTGCGGTCCAGATCGTCTGGATTTTCCCAAACCACCCGCCGATCGGACAGCTCAATGCCGTACACGGACTGCAGCGTGGGAAGGACCTGGTCCATGTCCTTTTTGCACGCCGTGCCCTCGTAGCGCTCAAAGGCGTAACGCATGTCCCCGTTCAAACTGACCCGGAATTCGGCTTCTGCGCCGGACGGGCGCAGGGCCCGGATCAGCACCTCATCCCGATCCCCCTCTCGTATGCGTCGAGGTTTTTCCGTGACGAAGCCTGCATCTTCCAGCGCGCTGTGCACGGCCACGACCACTTCCCGCCGGCATGCTTCATCAATCGCCTGGTCATCCCCGTCCTTGGTGACCTGAAGCAGGTGGGCGGCCAATTCACTGGCAGACAGCACGAGGGCTGCCGGAGCGCTGCTGTTCGACGGCACGGCTTGCTTGCCAGCGGGCTGTGCCTGGATGTGCTCCAGGATGGTTTTCGCTGCGGCGGCGTCCGAGGCAGCCCTGCCGCTTTCGCGCAGCGCGTCCGACTGTCCTTCGGCCTGGGTGCGAACGAGCGACAGTGCGGCGTTCAACTGGGCCAACGACGTGCCATTGCCGGGGTGCAGAAGTTGACGTCTCACGGCTCCCAGCAGCGGGTAGGCCAGCTGCCGGGCAAGCGCATCTTCCCATGACCCCAGATGTGCTTGCCAGGCCACTTCCAACAACTCCGTGGCACGCGCCTGCGCGGCATGGCGCTCGCGCTCGTTACGAAGCGCTGCTTCCTTGGCCGCGTGAAAGGCCGTTCGGGCCAATGAAGGCAACCGATAGATCGCACTCCCGACCTCGGCGCTCATCTCGCGCGCTGCAGAAGGATTGCTGCCCAACAGCGTCTCGATGCGCGCCAGTTGCCGGTCGGCGGCCGCCGTTTCATTGGGAATATAGGCCGACAGCCCCTGCGCGTGCAGATCCTCCAGAACAACCCGGTAACGCTCAAGGAACTGGCTCGTCGTGGCGCGAACCCGGTCATCGTAAATCTGCTGGCGGCGGGCCCGCTCGATCTTGAAATGCAGGTCTTCAATTTTGCTCATGGAGTCGGTGTCCTTAGCTGGCAGATGCCGGAGCCATTGTGGTGTGTGCCGGGGCGACCTGCCCGAATTCGTGCAGATACTCCTCTCCCGACATGGCGCGAATGCCCTCAGCCTTGGCCTTGATACGCAGGTTTTTATCGCCCGTGAGCAAAATGACGGGACTGCGCGAATAAAACAGCGCTGCCGACAGGATGTCGTTGTCCGGGGTGCTGGTCCAGTCCAGGGCCAGAAGTTCGGGCATGGAGTCTTGAGACCGGACCTCGGTCGCTTGGTCCAGTGAGCGCATAGCTTTGCGGACCTGGTGGGCACGCCTACCCGACGACGACGCATCGGGTTTGGTTTTGAGTTGGTCCAGCTCTTGAACGACACGCTTGGGCACCACGGCAATGTCATTGAGCCCCAGCTGGTCAAAGATGGTCGGAAAATCAATCAAGGTGTTGGTATCCATCACGACAGGACGGGTGTTCGGTTCTTCTGCTGGCGCGAATTGCGTGTCCATCCATTGTTCGAAGTGCTGCAACCGGTCCTGTGTCCTGCCAAACGCCAGGGCGTAGGCCTTGTCGTCTAGTTGGAGGGCGTTGCGTACGTCCTCCATTGAGTTTCTCAACTCGCTCAGCAACTTGTAAGCCGTGGTGGCCTGACGCCTGGCCTTGGCGTAAGCCGTGCCGGCCCGCAATGCGGAGTTGGCGCTCAAGGCGCCGCCCAGCAGATCATTCACGGCGGCATAGACCTGTTTCAGCCGTGCCAAAGCGGCGCTCGCCACGAGGGGACCAATCTTGGACGTGTCGCCGGACGCCAGCATTTGTTCGATCAGCGCATGGCGCACACTGCTTCCCATCAGGCGCAGGGGCAGTACCATGCGTTCGTCGTCGAGCGACTGCCGGATCAACTGAAGATCCTCCAGTGTCTCGACCTGTACAGCGCTCTCCAGAATGATCTGCTGGAGCTGCGGTCGGGCCAAGCTGACATTTTTGAGCAGGTCGAGCCAGACGATGAGTTCCGGAAAATCCACGGGGTTCGTGAGCTCGGACACAACGCCTGCGGCCGCTTCGGCCAGGGTCTTGGCCCAGTCGGACTGCGGCGCAATAGCCGCGAGTGCCAGCCGTCGGCGCAAGGCGGCGAGGAACTCGACCAACTGCCCGATCCAGTCGTGCGGACCCAGACCATCACAACAGCTGAGCCACTGCGCCACTACAAAGTCCGGCGGTTGCCACCACAGCATGGCAGGCAGCAAAGCCGCCTGTGGCCTGCTCAGCAAGGCTGTTTCCATGTCGTGGCAACATGCACGCCAGAAAATACCTGCCGGCTCCTCGGCGAGCGTGAGTTCCAAGGGCACGCGGTAGGCCTGGCCTGCCCAGATTAGATCGGCCGCGCCTTCGAGCCGGACATCAGGCACTTTTCCGGGCGAAGCCAAGGTCAGGTAGGTGAAGCCTGCGGGGAAGTAAGGTGCCAGAGGAATCGACAACAAGGGTGAACCCGCCGCCGGGCGGTCGCGCCGTTGCCGAAAAAGGTCAAAGAGGAAGGACGATGGCGCAACGTCTTGAAGCCGCACCCAGTCGCCGGGTGGCTGGTCGGGCGTAAACATACGCGAAAGCATCAGTGTCCCCGCCGAAGAGGGGGCTTTGGCTGGCATGCTGGACGTTCCTGCCAGAAGCTCGACGGCCTGCGCCTGCCGCAAATCCAAGCGTTGCTTACCGTCTGTGATCGGAAGGTGCCACCGATTTTCCGGTTCTGGGGTGTCCTTGCCGATGCCCAGCGCAGGCTCGATCAATTGCGTCCAAAGCCTTTCGGGATCCGCCGCCCGAAGCCACAAGCGAAACACCTTGTCGTTGGGCGCATCCAGGCTGAGCACGCCATCTTGCTTGCAGTCCAGCCGCAACTCGACACTGCGCCAGCTGGTGGACACGCCGCTGTTGCGCACCTCACCGATCTCTGTCGTGCGTGTCACCCATTCATGGCTGCCGGGTATCAGGCTTTCATGGATCCTGGCTTGCAGGTCACTGGCTCGAAGTGGCTGGTCGAGAAAAATCTCATCCTCTGTTCTGGCGTTGTCAGTCTGCGCCAGCTTGCCCCTTCTTTGAGGCGTCAGGGTGTCGGTGATGAAGTCATAGGTGTGCGTAACCCGCTTGGTTTGGGGCGCGCCAGGCAACAGGTTGCGCGACCAAAAGGCAAGACCCGTTTCCGTCAAACTCAGAAGCCTAATGGGAATTTCCAACGGGTCTTCTCCGGTTGGACACAGAACCACATCGAGAACAAACAACGGTTCGATGAAGGTCGTCAGCACGCGCCGGGCGTCCCCCATGCCCAGCACGTCAGTGAACGCGCTGGCCAGCGTCATGTCGCCAATTGACGCCGTGGCGGTGACGATCAGGCGCAATATCATTCGTTCGACCACCGTCGGCGCCCGTGGGGTTTGAAATGTGACCTCGCTCTGCAACTCGAACAAAGGGTAGCTGGCTCGGAATTCGGCAAGTTTCATCGTCTGCGCCCTTCTGCCCAGACGCCCTGTCGGCGCTGCACTGGCGGTCGGTCGGTCGATGGCGCGTGCATGACATCGCGGGCCTCGCACATATGGGCATCCCTTTGCAGTTGGTCAAAAATGTGGCGGTACACCATCCGGGTTTTGTGGCCCGGGCCGTCCATGTTGGGAAGCTTGACTTCATACGTTTCAAACATGCTGCGCGCGCCCATCGCCACCAACAGGCTTTTCGCCCTCGACAGGGCCACGTTGATGAATTCATACCGCGCAACGTTTGCCCGGCTCGAGCGCCGGGGAGCGATGCCGTTGGACCTGGCCGGATCGCGCCCGTCGTTTCGGACCAGACTGATAAAAATCACTTCTTTTTCCTTGCCCTGGTAGCGGATGACGGTGTTGATTTCCACGTCCAGGCAATCAAATTGCCCATTCTTGGTGACAGCGTCCATCGCTTTTTTGATGGATCGGTTTTGCCCCGCATAAAAAGAAACGACACCCACCTCAAGTCTTTTCTGCGGGGAATAACCTTTGAGTGCCGCTTGTGCATTCAACAGCACAAGCATGCGCGCGATCAGCTCGGCCTCCATTCGGTTGCTGCGCATGGGCCGTCCGCTGGCATCCAGGTCTTCACTGCAAATGTTCCCGTGGAGATCGCGCGACGTGTCCACCCACAAGACGTGGTCTTTTGGCGTCACCAGAGGCTGGCCATGCGCTCCCAACAGGGTAAAGGGGTGGGCGCGTTCACGGTCCGGATCTTTCAGGCCGCAAGTCAACTGACGCTCGTAAAAGTGGTTGACCAGATCCATGATCTGTGGGTGCATGCGGAACTGGACGTTGAGACGCGCCCGGATGCTAACGTCCGCGCCTTCGAAATGTTCCTTGAACAAGGATGCAGTCACCATGCGCTCAAAACGCTTCAGGTTGTCCGGGGTCAGCGCTGAGTTCGCTGCAGCGGATTCTTCTGCGGCGTCGACCGCATCGGCAAACGTCACGGCATCGGTGCCTTCCTGAAACAGTGGTGGCAGCTGGCGATGGTCACCCACCAGCACGGCGCGCCGGGCGCGCATCAGTGGCAGGAGCAGTTCCAGAGGCGTCGCCTTGCTGACTTCATCCACGATCACCATGTCGAACCCGGTCTGGCCAATCTCCTCCAGGGTGGCGTCGCGTTCGTTGCAGGTAATGGCGACCACATTGCACAATCGGGGCCATTCGTGGCCCATCACTTCCCAGTCGCGGGCAGGGGCATCGGCGCCTGCCAGGTCAGCCACCCACGCTGCCAGGATCGGTTGCCAGGCAGTTCGCGTCACGTTCTCTTCATCGCGGGCAGATTGGCGCTCGAGAAACTGGGCGCGGACATGGGCGATTTGCTCGGACAGTACGATAGATGGGCGCACGGAGTCCGCTGGAAAACTGGGGTCTACAAGTTGCTTGTCCAGCAAGCACTCGGCCTTGGCCTCAACGGTGAGAGCCAATGATTCGAGTCGGTCTTGCTGAGCCGAATGGATTTTCAGGATTTGATCGGCCGTCTTCCAGGGCAGTTCGTCTGCCTGCACTGCATTGGGTATGGCAGCAATGCGCTGTTCGATCTCGATGAGCAAGCGGCCGGCGGCATTTTCAATGCCCAAATCTGCTGCTTCTACCGCCGCCAGACGGGCGCTCAGACGGGATGCCAGTTCCGCAGCTGTGGAGCCAGGTGCCAGCAACTGCTCGGCGTCCTCGAACAGACGTCGGTACAGCGCAACGTCCAGTGCATTCGTCGTGTTCTGCTTGAGGGCATTGAGTTGTGCGCGGCTTGTCCGCCACTGTCCGGCAACGTCTTCGCCCGCCTCAAGCCTATTCGACAAGGCCTCAATCTGAGATTCCAGGGCCTGCATGTTCAGCCGGGTTTGAGGATCCTGCAGGGTGTCCGTGCGCGCGGCCTGCAGGCGCGCCACATCCGATCGAAGCTGGGGCAACTGCATGCGCAAACCCAACCAGTCCCTCAGTCCCAGATTCAGGTTTTGTGATCGCTGGTGGTGCAGGTGCTGCCAGTCCGTCCAGCTGCTTTTCAGATTAACGCCATGAACTGAGAGCCTCACAATCTCCTGCAGCAGCGCCTCTGCCTGCCCGTGGAGGTTGCTTGGCAGCACTTGGGCGTCCTCGGGACTTTCGCCAGCGATAGCGGCGCGCACGCTTGCGGCCAGTCCGGTTAGGATGTGTCGCATCGTCTCCTGTTCAGCCTGCTGTTGGGCGGCTGATTGCAGCGTTTGCCAGGCCAGGTCCCGCTGCGAGGTCAAAGCGGCCGATTCAAGTGCATGAGCGCTCAGCTTGTGCTGGGCGTCCGTGCAATCCTTCAAGGCATAGTCAGCCTTTTCACACCATGCTGAACAACGGGCGGTTTCGGCGTCCGAATCGCCCCAACGGGTCAGGTAGCGCTTACTGGCGTGGTTTTCCAAGGATTGGTAGTAGCGTTTCAAGGAGCCGCTTTGAACAAAGGCCTTGCCTTCGGCAGTGACTTTGCTTTCCTGACCCAGGCGAATGGCACGCACGTTGGGGGACGAGTTCAAGCGGCCCAATGCATTGTCGACGGCCGTGTGTGCCTGCGACGCCAACAGCACCGTTTCGCCGCGGCTCACGGCCTGAAGGATCGCTTCGGCGATGACAGTCGTTTTGCCGGTCCCTGGCGGTCCCTGCAGCATGCACAGATCCTGCGCGGCGAGCATTTTTTGAACTGCAATTTTCTGCGAGTCATTCAGGCGGTTGTTGATCCAGTTTGACAGGGTCGGAAGCTGGAGCGACGACTGCGCGCACTTCACGTCGAAAAGATAGGCTGCCAGGTAGGGCGAATACCCTCCTTGGGTCTGCAACTTTTGCACGGCTTGTTCATGGCGACGTATGAGTGAAAGATCACCCGCGCGCGAGATCGAGAGGAATCCTTCCTCCGGGATCTGTTCTAAAAGGCCAGCCCTTACCTCGGACGGTGTTTCCGCGTTGGAAAGCTGGTCAAGGTTATCGTTGCTCAAATCAACCACAACTTCGATCCGAACTTCGTTGCCCCAGTCTAGATTTAACCGGTTTCCCACGTCCAGCCTCTGGGAGCCTTTGACTCGGCCCATCTCAAATTTGCGTTGTCGTCCCTTGGGCGGAGTCGTTGGAACTCTGTAGATCCATGGATCTTCTGAGGCTTCCAGGGGAAATGCGTAGAGGTCATCGCGGGCAATGCCTTTTTGACACGCGCTCAACACCTCGAGATTTTCAGCCACAACATCGAATGCAAGGCTATCGTCACCCTTCCATTTGCGACCGGTGTAGCGCAGCCCCAGCGAATTAGCCTGGACGAGTTTTCGTTTCCAGGCCAGAAAGTCACTCCATTCGGTCAGGCGCCTTTGGGTGATCAGCGAGATTGGCGGTAATGCTTCAGCAAGGCTGTTGTTCAGCACGTTGTCAGTGCGCGCCTGCCGGTTGTCACGAGGGTCCACCTGGTAGACGATGACGTCCAAAAGGCTTTCAAATTCCTTGGGCGGTGAATCGGAAATTTCGAAAACTTCCTGCAGAAGAAAGACAGGGCTGGGGGTGGCCCGGGGCCAATAACCGCGCAATCCCAAAGAGCGACCTGCGGGGAATGGCCAGTTGCGCCCGACACCCAAGACAGGGCGCAAGGCCAGCATGATTCGGGCGTCCTGATTGGGAACCAAACTGGTGTTAGCCGCGAGCAATTGCAATGGCATGCCGTGTGGAAGCACCCAGTCCAGCATGTCCCTGACAGGATCGCTGTCGCGTCTTCCTTCGGGAAAATAGCCGGCTATCCTGTGGAGCTTGCGTATGGAGCTATCCAGCTTTTCATGATCATCGATCCAGATATACAGATTTGCCATGAATGCCCTGTCTCAACGCTTTCCACTGAAACATATAAAAACTTATGTTACAGAGTCAGTAGGATAACAGTGACATGGCGTGTCGCTTCAAAAAAGGTCGCACTTTTGCTAACCCTGACATTGCACAGCCGATATCGCTTTGAGTTGGGCAGAATGGAGGTAATCAATGTGCAACAAGGCCTATGTTGGCGCCACCTGAAATTGATAAAGCGCTGGATCGTCATTTTCAATTTCGCACAGTAAGCGGCGCGTCACGGTATGCGCAACCATCGGCATCAAGGCGTCTGCAACACGCAGCCTAAAGGGTGTTGCGCAGCAGGTTTGATTGGGTACAGCATGGCTCTGACCAAGGCCAGAAAAAGCGGCCGGCAGACACGCGGCACATCTGCGACTCGATTGTTGTCGGGTTGGGGATGTGGCGTTGAAGTCATGCTTTTTTGATCTCTTCATCGACATCGTGCCACGGCAGCGGTTGATTTTTTTCGGCGGCGTTAAAGTTTTCCGGCGGCGAAATTCATGTCGATCACGAAGATTTCCGTCATCGAATTCTCCCCACTGGGCTGGCACGGCATCGAATGACCGGCATCGGAAAATCTTCATCGGCGACGGAATTCATTTGGCACTGTGAACTGCATTGAGCAGGGCCGAATTAGGATTTTTCGTGCGCGGTTGGGTTCGATTTCGAATAAATGCATTTCTCGGCAAATCACATGGGGCGTTGTCCACGCCAACCCTTCTTCGATCGGATTTGGGTCCTTAGTCAGGTAAAACTTGTTCCTCGCTCTTTTTGAGGCATCCCATTACACACATAGATGGTCGCCCCTGTTTGCCAAGCATTCAATTCGATGATGGATCGAAAGGTGGAGATTGCAGCCATAGATCCGGACTTTGATGAAGGCCCGAGGCCTCCGGTCCCTGATGGAATCCGCTGGTCAAGTCCTCATCAAGTCAACGCGCTCAAGGCGCTTTGTGTATATCAGGTTTGCTCAACCACGGTCTGACCTATTCTCGCCATCACTTCATTGAATTGCCTGTGCAATCGGTACGCTTCTCCTGTGAAACGGGGGTTGCCGGGATTCGTTCTACATCGCAGGGTCTGGGCTTGCCTTCACGCCGTCGAGCCGCATTGGGCTGGGTAGGTCGATGCGTAGGGGCGGTCCCTGACCAGCAGTGCCCAGACGATGCGGGCATTCTTGTTGGCCAGCGCAACAGCGGCCACGTTCTTGTTGCGCCGCGCCAGCACTTTCGCAAGCCAGCCGCCGGCCTGATCGGCCTTGCTTTGGGCGACGCGGATCACTGCTCGCGCCCCGTGGATCAGCAACGTGCGCAGGTAGGCGTCTCCACGCTTGCTGATGCCCAGCAGCGTGGGCTTGCCGCCGCTGGAGTGCTGGCGCGGCACGAGGCCCAGCCATGCGGCGAGCTGCCGGCCATTGTCAAAGTTCCTGGCATCGCCAATCGAGGCCACCAGCGCACTGGCCGTGATCGGGCCGATGCCCGGGATCTGCGCGAGCTTTTTGCTCGCCTCGCTCTGCCGATGCCAGAGCTGGATCTGTACATCGAGTTCGCCGACCTGGGTGTCGAGCACCTTCAGGTGCGCGCGCAGCCGTTCGAGAAGCAGGCGGAACGCACCGGGCAGCTCGTTGTCAGCGTCCTCCAGGATGTCTGGCAGCCGATCGGCAATATGCTTGATGCCCTGGGGAATGATGATCCCGTACTCGGCCAGCAGCCCGCAGATCTGGTTGGCCTGCGCGGTGCGCGCCTTGACAAAGCCTTGCCGCGCACGGTGAAGGGCCAACACGGCTTGCTGCTCGGCGCTTTTGAGCGGCACGAAGCGCATGCTCGGCCGCGCCACGGCTTCACAGATCGCCTCGGCATCGGCCGCATCGTTCTTGTTGGTCTTGACGTAGGGTTTGACGAACTGGGGCGCCATGAGCTTGACCATGTGCCCAAACCCCTGCAGCTTCCTGGCCCAGAAGTGAGCACTGCCGCAAGCCTCCATGCCCACCAGGCAGGGCGGCAGATTGGCGAAGAACGGCGCCATCTGGTCGCGCCTGAGTTGCTTTCGCAGCACCGCGCGGCCTTGCGCATCCACGCCGTGAAGCTGAAAAACAGTTTTCGCCAGATCAATGCCAACAGTCGCAATGTTCATTTCGCTTGCCTCTATCGGTTGGGGTTAATGGGACTTTCATTCTCCGCATTTCGGCACTTCCAGGTGCCGTTCGGGGGGCGGGGCGACCATTCCATTAAGTCACCCATCGTTGAACTGTCGGGCATAACGGGCACCCTCAACGAAGACGGCAATCTCCTGCATACCCAGCCAAATCGTCCTGGCACCCGGTTCGCCATCGTGCTTTCTACACAAAAAGCCGCCGCGCTGGGCAATCAAGCGCACCACGGTGTTGAGCGTGGGAGTCTGCCAGGGCACGGGCTTTTTGTTCAGAATGAACGCAGCTCGCCACTCGTCAGGCTCGAACAGCAGGTCTGTCGGTAAATCGGGCAAGGTGCGCCCCAGCCGCATCAAGCGGTTGATGCGCCAGGCAATCACCATGTACAGCGCCAGCGCGGTCTGCAGCCGCTCGGTGTCGGCCAGTTGCAAGCGCTCGACACGGCAGCCCTCCTTGAGGACCAGGAAAAAAGCTCAATTTCCCACCGAGCGCGGTACCAATCGACCAGTTCGACTGCCTCTGCCAGCGTGGTCGCTGTCCGGTTGGTCAGCAGCCGCCAGACCACTGGCTTGGCGCCTGCGGGGGCGCTGACTTCCGAGGCAATGAGGCAGGTCACTTCGAGTTGGCCAGCCTGGCGGTCAGGCAACACCACGCGCCGGGCGCGCACCTCCTGCTCGACTGCGCGGGCCTTGCGCCCGCGTCCGGCCGGCATCTCGAAGCGAATATGTCCCAGCGGCGCACTGGCCATGACTTCGTCCCACAGTTTGCCCCCTTCGGGCAGCACCCGGTTGTGCTGGCAGCGCACCAGATAGTCGGCCGCATGGTTCATCTTGCGTGCCATCAGCAGCAGTGCCAGCATGTCCGACTCGCGGTCCCCGATGCACACATGGCGTGTGCCGGGCAACTCTCTAGCCTGCTCGGCAATGCGCTCGTAACTTTCCACCCAGCGCACGCTTTCAAGCACACCGCCGCGCGGCGCATCGCCTTGTTTGAACTCGCGCGCCCACGTCCAGGCGTTCATCACCCCCAGCGGCTCGCGCTCGGGACTCACGACATAAGTGGGGTGCAGATACAGCCCGCGCTGGGCTTCGTAGCTCAGCGGCCCCAGGCCCGTCATCGCCTGGCCGTTGTAGTCCAGCTCGGTCGTGTCCTGCAGGCACAGCACCACCGCGTGCTCGCGAATGCGGGCCACGGTCGCCTGGCGGTGAGCCGTCATCACCTCTTCACAGCTGACCTGCTCGTTGCGCAGGAAGCGGTAGGCCGCCGCCGTCTCGGCCCAGTTCTCGCATGCCCCCGGAATGCTCGCGCCGGGCTTTTGCCCCAGCCGCTCGGCCAGCAGCACGGCGCGCCGGTTCAGGCGCGGGTCACCCAAATCAATCGTCTCGAATTCCTGTTCCGCCCAGCCCATCCACTCGCCCCTTTAATTACTCCGCTGCCTATATTACGGGCATGTGTGTAATGGGATGCTTTTTGAGGGCCAGTCTAATTCCTGCACTTACATTGCCATTACCCAGCGTTGAGGCAAGCTCTAGATCTTTGACGCTCAGGTAAACATTAACTCTTTTTCCGTTTTCCATTTCGGCTGGGCGACCCTGATCTCGTCCAGGCCCACCGTGGCCGATTGGCTTGGCAGTGAGTCCATCCTTGTAGCCATTCCCAAGATGAAAATTTCTTTTAGCTAAGCTTCCTTTTGTGGTGGGGTCAATTTCCGTATACGAGAGAAATTTGACGTGATTATCTTGTTCATAAACTTCACCATGAAATTGACGAGAAAGGCCTTTTATGTATCCAGTTAGGTAGCTCTCCCGGTCCTGATCGCAAACAACCTGAGCCTCTTCCCGGAGGAGCAAAGCATGCGCCTTAAGCTTTAAGTATGTGGCCTTCATTAAACAACTCCTTGTTTGATATAGTTACTTCAATTTTTGAAATTATACACACTTATTCAAATTGGATCAAGCATTAATTTGTTAAATTCTTAAAAATAACTCTGCGGCATCGAAATTAAATTTCGGCGGATAACCTATCCAGGCGCCGTGATTCTGCCCTGCACGTAAATCAACCAGTGAGGGGCGTGGGTGGGTACAGGCTCAAGGAGGTTGAAGACGAAGAAATCTCACCAAGAGGCTGAGAGGGTTGGCGGCGGACAGGAGGCTTTAGCAGGCTGCTGAAATACTTCAAATCGAAGTCTGCCGGTTTTCGGCCTCATTCGATAATCTAAGGTTGCCCATTTTCTGACCCGATACAAACCCAGCCAACTCATGCGCGGAGCCGACACCTTCACTGAAAGTCCTTTCACGCTGCACCGCCTGCAGGATCAAGTCGTTGGATTGTGAATGGTCCTCTCAACACCTCCTCCTGCCCCATGAACCGGATCAAATCCGATTTTTCAGGATCGCCAGTCGAGCAAGTTGATTTGCAACCTATCGACTGGTTGCCTTGCCACTATTTATTGAAAATATCATGCTGCTCACTGACATTGCAATCAAACACATCAGGAAATCACGAAAAGGCGAACCGGACGCAGCTTTCGTGATGCACCCTTTTGAAAACAGCCAGGGGGCCAACGCGGGAAAGTATGAAGTGCTTCGAGACATTGTCCGAACAGGCCAGCCCAAGCGCAAACGATCGGCCCATGTAACCACCGCACAGCTGGCGCAAATGTATGCCCGGGAACTGATGCCAGCCTTTGGCATTCGGCTTCGCATGCGTTCGGCCGCCAACGACTACCCGACACCGCCGCCGGGCAAAAATGTGCCGGCCAGCTGCATTCAGCCTGGGTCGCCGTTTGAAGCACTGGTCCAAAAGGTCGACACCACCCAACCGGTCGACAACGCACTGAAGCTGGCGCTCGCGCGACTCGAAATCGACTTTTGAAGTATGGCGACCGGTAGGCAAGGCTCCTTTGGAGCAAAACGACGCGCCGGATCAGGCCGCCCTCGCCTGCCCTGACTGACCTGTCGCGTTCTCCGTGGTGTGGCTAAAAGGTGGCGAGATGTGGACAACCGAGCTAAAAGCGACTTATTTCGATATCAATGAGAGATAAATAACCATTATCCATGACGATTCTTGATATTGGAACCAGTTTTTTGGCACCTGTTAATGGAATGAGCTGTGTTAAAAGATGGTTGCTGGCGAGACGAAGCGCAAAATTTCCGACAACCAAGCTTCGAAGTCGGAAGGTTTCCCAGGGACTTTTGATAATCAACGCTGCCGAAAATAAATTAACGAAAACAACGTCCCCAAATAATCGCCGCTGACAGCCTTTCGAAAACGTAAACATTTTCATCTTTCGGAAACGTAAATATTTTCGGCAGGGACTTGGAGAAATTCTATTACGATTTCAAGTATTGACGAAGTTGTAAATAATTTTTCGTCCACGTAAATATAAATTTCGTCTTCGTAAATAATCACGGGTGCGATTATTTGAGGGCGAAGATGGTCGTCTTTCTGCGCCTTTTTTGGGGGTGTCTTCTCTTGGCTTGAGATACCCGAGTCGATTTGAAACTGGACTTCTTTTGCATTTATCGTCCGTCACCTGTCTTGCAGCCTCTTGGTCTGTATCCGGCTTTCTGGCTCATGCGGATTTTCAGATGGTCAACAAGTGCTTTAAGCTGACCCGAAACTGCCTTAGCGTTTCCAGTTCACCGCCGCCCACCGACTTTTTTGATCGCTCATTCTCGCACTGCCACCACTGCAGCTTC